>JAJYPG010000189.1 GCA_021795535.1 Planctomycetota bacterium | reverse complement strand
AGCGATCTCTCCCATCCGTAAGATTGGCGCTAAGAAACCACGAATCAGCGGGTTTCATTAGCATCCGAGGTTCTTCCATGAACGCGGAACTTCACGGCCAAAGGCCAAAGCAAGAACGGTTGCCGCGGCTAAAAGCCGAGTGGAATGGGCGACTAACTGTGGATCAATTTCAGCAGCCGGTTCGCGTGTTCCTGTACCCATTTTACTTTCCTCTCTATCATTTTCAAGAATCCGAATCCCTCGATACGTCCAAATGAGCCGGTAGCCGCAATATGGAACGCGCTTTCGGCCACCATCGCCTCCACCATCAGCCATGGCACCGTCTGCAATTCCGCTACACTTATCATATCCACAGAATCATATCCGTGCATAAATCTTTCAAATCGGCCTTCATCGACGTGATCCGGCCACGTCGCGGGGTCATCGCCGCCGCCAATAATCGAAAATTGCAGCACGCCATTGGCCAGATCGACAATGCGTTGTTGCAGCCGGGCCGAATCGTAATCAATAACCGCCACCACTTTCTGGTTCCGAAACAGCATATTTCCCGGATGCCAGTCGCAATGGACAATTTGTAATGGCCAATCCATAAGCCCGATTTCGTTGACCTTGGCTGCCGCCTCCACGTAAGCCGTACGCAATATTTCCAGAGTATCGGTAACCACACGCGTGTCACTGTGCGGCAAATTGTTACGGCTGATGGTGCCGGGGATCTGGTCAATGCTGCTGCCAATATGCCGGGAATTGTGATAACTGCCCGTGGGGGGCTCATATTCCGGCGTGTAATCGCGTAGAAGTTTGTGGTAAAGCGCCAGTATCCGCCCAGAATCCCGCGTGGCTTCCGGAGAGTTGTCATATCCGGTGCCACGAATATATTCAAAAAGCTCGTAGATTGTGCTGGAAAGTTGCAGCATTGAATTGTTATCGCGATTGGTACCAATCAAGTGCGGAAGCGGGAACTGCTTTTCCGCCAGATACAACTGAATAGCATGACAAAACGCCACTTTGAACGGATCATCTTTGCCCCGCGCCCGGCGCTTGAGCAGGTAATCGCCCTTTTCTGAGCGTATCAGGAGTTTTGGCGCTTTTCGTGAACCCCGGGCGTACTCTTTTATGGTGCTTATCACACCAATATCATAATGACTCAGCACTACTGCGAGTTCTTCAGTTCCGAATTTTTCCCGTTCGCTCATGATTTTCACCGCAAACATAACACGCGGTTTCTTAATGATGATACTAATCATGAACGTATATATGTCAAACGACGCCCAATAAAACATCATAGAAGATGGCTTAAATTGCAAAACTCAGGCACAAACTGTTCGTTTTTGGGATTTTTGTTTAATGAACCCCGCCTTATGCTCGCCCCATGACCACAATTCCCAGTTCATCGGCCAGTTTCAGCAGTTCCGGCTTGTCAAGCATAATGGTTCGCCCGGTTTCTACCACTACCGCGGCGGCACCTTGTTTTTTGAGCCGCTCAATGGTCGCCGGTCCAATGGTCGGGACGTCAAATCGCATGTCCTGATTCGGATTACTGGCCTTGCACAGCACCCATCCGCCGCGCTTACACAAAGCACCGGCGCGTTCAATCATGCGGTCTGTACCTTCCACAGCTTCCACAGCGATAATTTCCCGGTCTTTACACGCCAGACTTTGGCCGATTAAAAGGGTATTGACCTGCCGCAACATTGGCCACGCAAAATCCACATCCGCCAGAATCCCCGCGCCGGGCTGGCAGCGCGTCATGACGCCGGATGAGGCCAATAATTCCGGGATATACGGTAATGCGTCCATTATTTCCACTCCGCCACTGGCCAATTCATCCGCCACTGCGCGCAGCAACCGGTCGCTGCGTTTGTCATGCCGCAGCCGCACCAGCCATAGCCGAGCTGTACGCCAGTCCGGCAAATATCGGAACATGTGAAAGCGATCATACATTCTTTCCTTGGCCACCCGTCCAACCATCACCGTCCGCCGGGCGCCTCGGCGCCGCAACACGCGAATCCACTGATTCAAACGGATCAAGCCTACCCGATAAAACGCATCACAGAGTTCGGTGAGTTCCGCCTCCTGGCTCTGACCGGAAAGCCCCAGGCAAATCACCGGATGCCCCGAAGCCTTAAGTCCGCGCGCCACGGCAATGGGCAGTGTACCCTGTCCGGCGATCAAACCAATGGGTTCCGCATCAGCCGATGGCATCGTCAGGTCCCTTGTCTGCAAGCCGAGCTTCAACGGATCGGGCGTGGGCGTCAAAGCCCTCCGTCCGGGCAAAATCACAAATGGCACCGCCTACTGTCTGCAACGCGCACGCGTCGAACTGCACCATGCTGATGCGTTTGCGGAAACTTTCCGCTGATAGTCCGCTGAAAAATCGCCCTGTGCCGGAGGTTGGCAAGACATGCGACGGTCCGGCGAGATAATCTCCGGCGGCCACTGGCGTATAAGCTCCGATAAATATCGCACCGGCATGATGGATTTTATCCGCATCGCCTCGGGCATCGCGCGTGGTGATCTGCAAATGTTCCGGCGCAAAATCATTGACCATCTCAATGGCCGCATCCATATTTTTTGTAACAATCAGGGCGCTGGCATATTCCAGGGCTTTGGTGGTAATTTCGCGGCGCGGCAATACCGCCAACTGTGCCTCCAACTCCTGTTGAACCCGTTGGGCCAAAGCCAGGCTGGCTGTTATCAGCAGACAACTGCCGGGGGCATGTTCCGCCTGTGCCAATAACTCGGCGGCCACAACGCGTGGATCCGCCGAATCATCCGCCAGAACAATAACTTCACTGGGACCGGCAAAGCTGTCAATATCCACAATTCCAAAGAGTTCTTTCTTGGCCATTTGTACGTAACTGTTACCGGGGCCTACGATTTTATCGACTGCGGCAATCCTTTTGGTGCCAAAGGCCATCCCGGCGACAGCCTGCGGCCCACCGATGGCATATACTTCACGCACGCCCAGTCGAGCCGCCACCGCCAGCACCGCCGGTGCTACCGCTCCGCCGCGCATGGGGCTGGCAATACAAATGCTTTTTACCCCCGCCACCTGCGCCGGTACTACAGTCATGACCACCGTGGACGGGTAGGCACCGGCTCCGCCCGGCACATAAACGCCCACCCGTTGCAGCGGCTCATAGCGTACTGCCAGCATTGCCGCATCGCTTTTGCTTCCTGCGGGCCGAATGGGAGGCGGTGTTGCGGGAAGCGTGGCCTGCTGATACCGCCGGACATTGGCAATGGAAATATCCAAAGCCGCCAGAAACTTTGCGTCCGCCGCGTGCAGTGCCGCATCTATCTCCTCCTGCGGCACGCGCAGATGTTGCAGCGAAAATTCCGGATAATCGAAACGCCGTGTGTAATGAATAATGGCGTCATCCCCTTGGCGGCGAACATCGGCAATAATCCGCTGCACTTGAACGGTCAGGCTGTCGCCCTGCGCATCAAGACCTGACAACAGCATGGGAGCCAGTGATAAGCGTTCTTTTATCCGGGACAGTTTTTCGTGTCCGTCCGGCTGATCGGCTCGAACAATCGCAATTGCCTGCATGAGATTCTACACTCCAATGTACCTCCTTGGATTATAGCGTTTTTGTGGAGAATCGGCAGGGTGCTCTGGTTCACATTTATCGGGGGGCAATTTTGGCACTGTGCACAGCTTTGGCCAACTGCCAGGTGGCGCTGACTGTAATGGCATTTCCGGAGCGGATAATTCCGAACATGGCGGTAGGGGGGGTAACGTTAAAATCACGCATCTTGAGCTTTACCAGCGTTTGCACGGTCAGGCTGCCATTGGCCAGCGGACCAACGCGCAATGTCATCGCTTCTTTGCGCATGATTCCATTGATTTTAAGCAATCCGGCGGTGCGGAAAAGATAGCTTCCGGTCGTTGTTTTCCGCTGTGGCAGCAGCTTTGCGCGCGTTACAATAAACGTGATTGTCGGATGCTGCTTGCGGTGCAGCGCGTGCATAATCGTATTGGTCATGCCGCTGCCATCACTTCCCTTCAGCGTTGTCACGGGAATTCTCAGATGCAGCAATGCAATGCTTATGGCCTGCCCGTGGGTTGTGCGCCAATGTCCGGAGAGAATCACCTTTCCATTTAACGTGCTGCTGGTGACCGACCAGTCATGTAAGGTTGAATGTCCGCGCACCACTACCTTACTGCCGGGAGCGCCAATGTACAGCGTGCGTTTCACCGCGCTATGCGCAACAGGTGTAGCCACAGTTGCGCTGGCTAATTCTGCCGATGCATCCAGTGGAGCAAGCTTTCCGGACACGGCAAGTGGTGGGGGTGTTTGGGCTTGTGTTAAAGAAATGCTGCCGCCGTCCGAAAAATAGGCCGCGACTGCCGCCGCGTTCACCATTGTAACCGCTGTGCCAAAGCATAGGCTCAGCGCCAGCAGAAAAGTCCAAGAATGCCCATTCCAAGCTGATATTGTAGACCGCATGTCG
>JAJYPG010000188.1 GCA_021795535.1 Planctomycetota bacterium | reverse complement strand
CTTTTTCGCCGCTATATGACGCACTGGATCATAATTATCTTAATGATATTCCCGGCCTGGAAAATCCGACCAGTGAAAATCTGGCCATCTGGATTTGGGACCGCCTGCGTCCACATCTGCCGGGCCTGTGTGAAATTGTTGTCCAGGAAACCTGCAGCAGTCGCTGCGTCTACCGCGGCTGACCCGCCCCACAGCCCCAGTCGCAATGCCGAAATACCGGCACAGCCAAAGGAGCCTGTTGGATTTGGTCATTGGTCATTGCCAATCAGTTATCGCCCGCAGGAAGCTGCGGCTTACCGGTTTCAAACTCCGCCAGCGCCTGATCCGCCAACGCTTTTTGCTCCCGCTCTTTCATGTCCAGGTCCGTTAAAGTCATTGAATCGCGTGCCACGCGAATTCGACCAGCGGCATTGGCCTTTTCCGAATCCACCATTTCACGCAAACGCGAAAGCGTATCGCCACTGCCACCAATACCGGTCACCATGCCGGAAGCCATTTCGGTCATTTCCGCCATGGCCTTTTTGACCTTTAATTCATCAATCGACTGCCGCAATAATTCTATTTTCTGCCGCGCCGCCTCCACCACCGCATCGCGCTGTTTAATAAGCATGGAATAGGTTTCTTCAGCGGCGGAAAGCTGGCGGCGATTTTCCTCCAGATCTTTGGCACCGTCTTTCAGGCGAAGGGCATATTGCGCGGCCATGTCCCGATTTCCAGCCTGCAGGTGAGCTCTGGTGCGGGATTGAAGTTCCTGCTGGTCCGATTCCAGAGTTTTAACTCGCGACATCAACCGTTCGCATAGACCGGCGTGGGCCGCAAGGCCACGGTTAAACTTGCCAATTTGCGTGCGCAGGTTTTCTTTTTCCACGTCCAGAAGCATTTCCGGATTCCTCCGTTCAATGCCGGAAACCGAGGACCCAACCATCCCCCTGAAAAGGTTGCCAATACGTTTAATCATAAAGCTATCCTTATGTCAGGCCTTTGGCGCGGCATCCGCCGCGCCGGATTTTACATCAGAATTAACCGTCGCGGCAACGGCGGCCACGGGGATCGCCCCGTCAGAGTTTTTTTCATCGCCCGCGGTGCGCCCGAGAAACTCCGGCAATTCCACTCCGCCAATGTCGCGAAGCACCTGTATCATGGGGGGCATACTTCGGGCCATACCTTGAAGAAAATTCGACGATGCTGTGCCATGGTGGCCATTCTGGCCGCCCTCCCACACCACAACCTTGTCAAATTTAATGTTGGAAATGGCGGTTGCAGCGGTTTCCGCAAGTTTGTCCATATGTTCCAGCATCAGCATTTGAAACGCCTTGTCCGCTCCGCCGCAGGATTGAATAATCTGCCGCAAACCATCCGCTTTCTTGGCCAATATTTCGTATTGGCCCTTGGCTTCCGCCTCCAGCCGAACAAAAAGAGCATTGGCATCGGCCTGGGCCTCCATCCGCCGTTTTTCCGCAAGCAGCCTCCGCCTCCACCAAGATACGGGCCTTGTCCGCTTTGGCCGGGGCTTCCACCTCGGCACGTCGTTCGGCCTCCACACGCTGGGCATTGGCCAGAGCGGCTTTGGCCATGGCAAGATTTTGCGCTTCCTGCACAGCGGCGTCGGCCTCGCGTTTCTTGGTTTCCGCCTGACGGAACGCTTCCGCCTGCTTCACCTGCAGTTGCGACTGCGCCAAGGCAATATCCCCTTGGGCCAAACTTTCGCCCGCAATTGCCTTGGCATTTGCCTCTGCGACCGCTATTCGCATGACCTGTTCGGCCTCCTTAACTTTCGAATCGCGTTCAAACATGGCGGCCTGTTCCGCGATTTTCTGTTCCTTGTTCAGTTCCGCCATACGCACAGCCTGATCGCGCAAGGTCTGCTGCTCACCCAGCTTCTGGTCTCTTTCCAGTTCGGCAATACGCACAGCCTGATCTTTCTGGGCTTCATGCAGCCCAATTTCCTTGAGCTTCTGGGCATTGGCAACCTGAATGGCCCGTTCGCGCTCGGCATCCGCCACACCGCCAGCCCCCAGCTTTTCCTGCTGAGACACATCGACCAGCGCCTGCTGCACCGCCTGCGAGGCGGCCTTTTTTCCAATGGCAACAATGTAGCCGGATTCATCGGTTATATCCGTAATATTCACATTGAGCAGCACCAAACCAAGTTTATTGAGTTCCGGTTCCAGTGACAACTGAATATTTTTCAGGAACTGCTCACGATGTCGTGTAATATCTTCGATTCGCATGGACGCAACCACTTCGCGAAGCTGGCCAAAAATAATGTGTTCCACCCGCTCCTGAATCCGTTTCATATCCAGGCCAAGCAGGCGAATGGCCGCATTTTGCATTAACTCCGGCTGCGTGCCCATCGCCACCGTAAAGACACTGGGCACATTTACGCGAATATTTTCTATGGACAAAGCCCCGGCCAGCGGAATTTCAATCTGCAATGGTTCGAGATTCAGAAAGGCGTAGTCTTGAATCAAGGGTAGAACAAATGCGGCACCACCATGGACGCACCGCGCAGTGTTGCCGCTTCCAACTTTGCCATAAATCACCAAAATACGGTTGCTCGGACAACGCTTGAAACGGCTCAACGCCATAATTACAAACAGCAGAAACAGCGCAGCAATAAATGCCGCCAGCAGCCCCAGCCAACCACCACCCGAAATTGCCAATGCCATGATATGGGTTGTTTCGACCATGTTGAAAATCTCCGGTTAAAGTTCCACCCGTGTCGGCACATTGGCCGCAGGCGATATCTCCAGAACACCTGGTGCATGCACACCAACCACAATTATTTCATCACCAATGGCAAGTTCCTTGTCCACCCAAGTAATCGCCTGATATTCCATTGTACGGCCCTGCACATGAATCAGCACTTTTCCCATGCCACTGTTGTTGGCGGGTACCGAAAGATAGACCGATCCGGGCGACCCGACACAATCTTGTGTCTGAACGGTGCCGTCGTCATCCATCTGCATCAGTGTGCGCATCATAACCGCAACAAAGGCGCTGGCACACGCGCCGGTACCGAACGCCACCAGTAAAATAACCCAGCTCCACCACCCCTGAGAAAGCGCAGCCATGCCGGCAAGCCCAAATGCGGTGGTCGCGGCCACAATTCCCTGAAAGCTTATCATGCCGCCAAGCCAGGATTCACCGGATCCGCCACGCACATGCCGCATACCCAGTGCATGGTGCCAAAAACCACCCATGCGGCTTGATGGCAGGCTTTTGGGAGCCAGTCCGCCGTGGGGTATCGCGTTATGGGCCGCTTGCAGGAAATTTGATGTTGAATGTTCGGCGTCAGCGTTATGAATATCGCCGACGTGCATGTGTAAATGATGTGCGCCGGGAATGTGCCCCCCCACCGAAAAAAGACTAAGCAGAAACTGACACACAAATACAGTGCCGCCAACGACCGTGCAAATAAGAAATAAGGTACCCAGCATGTTACAGTCAAACTCCTGTAGACTTCCCGCCTTGAAGCACAAGCCCTGACTCTGAAGCACGGATTATCAATCATCCATCCCAATCCTTCAAGGCCTGGGACTTGAACATTTTTTAAGGGATACCCCAAACCGCGACGATAAAGCGCCCCTGACTTCGGTTTTAGCCGACACATTTACGTGCCACGAAGCCTTTCGATGGGCGTTGGGACGCCAAAGTAAATAGAGAAAGCGTTATTATTACGCTGCCTCCGAAACATTGTCGCCTCCGCCCAAAACGTACGACCACCCATTTGGCGCTAAACCTGCCAACCGCTACTATAGCCAGCTTGTGTTTGGCGCAGCGGCGTTCCTGTGGATGGCACCGCGGTTGTATAAGCGTCAACAGTTATTTGGAGTTTTCTTTAAAATGTCTAAGATTCGTGTTGGTATTAATGGTTTCGGACGTATTGGCCGCCTGGTATTCCGCGCCGGTGTTCATGACCAGAATATTGAATTTGTCGCCATTAACGATTTGGTTCCCCCGGATAATCTGGCCTATTTGCTTAAGCATGACTCCACCCATGGCCGTTTTAAGGGGGAAGTGATCGCCCGGGAAGATGGCCTGATGGTCAATGGCCATTTTGTAAAGACGTTCGCCCTGCGCGATCCCGCCCAGTTGCCATGGAAAGACCTGAAGGTCGATTATGTTGTGGAATCAACCGGTCTGTTTACCGATGTGGCCGGAGCCGGCAAACACCTGGCCGCCGGTGCCCGGCGCGTCATTATTTCCGCACCCGCAAAAGACAAGGAAATTCCTACTTTTGTGCTTGGGGTAAATGAAGGCACTTTTGATGCCGCCAAAGACACCATTGTGTCCAATGCCAGTTGCACCACCAACTGCCTGGCCCCGCTCCTCAAGGTCATCAATGACCATTTCGGTGTGGAAGAGGCCCTTATGACCACTGTTCACGCCGCCACGGCCACACAGCCAACGGTTGACGGCCCATCCAAAAAAGATTGGCGCGGTGGCCGCGGTGCCGGCCAGAATG
>JAJYPG010000187.1 GCA_021795535.1 Planctomycetota bacterium | reverse complement strand
TTTCGCGGTGGATACCGACGAACTGGTGGTGGCCCGTGCGGGTAAAACCATTCGCGAACTGTTTGAACAGATTGGCGAGAGCGGCTTTCGTGACCTGGAGACCGCCGCCGTACAGGAAGCCGCCGCCCATGACGATGTGGTAATTGCCGCCGGCGGCGGTGTGGTGCTGCGGCGGGAAAATGTCACCATGCTTAAACGCAACTCCCGCGTGGTCTGGTTGACCGCGCCTGCGGAAGTGCTTTTCGCCCGCATACAGGCGGACAGACAAACCGCGGCGACCCGTCCGAATTTAACGGCACGGGGCGGCATTGAGGAAGTCAAACGCCTGCTTGATAGGCGCTCGCCACTCTACGCGGGTATGGCCGATATTGTGGTGGATGTATCGGATATGGACACCGACCAAGCCTCCCGATATTTGAGTGAAATGGTTTAGGCCATCCGCTTTTTTTTGGGGTGGCACCTTTGAAAAAGGGCAGTAGTTGTAAAAATGGAACAAAACTGCTATTTTTAATGGCTTGTACCCGGCGCAATCGGGTTGTTAAGGATTGCTGTTCCGGGAAGAATTGAATCAAGCTTGGCACCGGCTGCCCGGCAATGCCACCGATACGACCTGCTGAAGGATACTGACCATGACTGAAACAGAAATTAAACGCAATACTTCCTCCGGCAAGGCACTTTATGAACGCGCGATGAAGGCCGCGGCCAATGCCGATGTGCAGGGGGCCATGGCCTTGCTGGAAGAGGCATTTATAGCCGATCCGGAAAGCGAAGATATTATTTTCAAGCTTGCCTATTATCTGGACCTGGAAGGGGAAGATGAACGGGCGACGGAGCTTTATGAACTGCTGGCGGACCGGCAGCCAACACGCGAAGGCGTGCTTTTGAATTTGAGCGTTCTTTATGAGGATGCCCAGCGCTATGACGAAGCGGAGGAAACGCTGCATCGTCTGCTTACGATCATGCCGAACCATGAAATTGGCAGGCGTTATTACGGGCATGTGGATGGCTCATTCGGGATGGCCATTGCGGAAGAATCCGAGAGGCGATTTGTCCCCCGCAACATGCTTCTTGAGCAGCCAATTACCGACTTTGAACTATCCGTGCGGGCGCGGAACTGCCTGAAAAAGATGAATATTCGCAATCTAGGTGATCTGCTGAAGATTTCCGAAACCGAATTGATGGCGTATAAGAATTTTGGTGAAACGAGCCTGGATGAAATAAAAGAATTGCTTACGCGGAAAGGACTGAGGCTTGGACAGGCCGCCGAGGAAAATATTCAGGCCCAGCGACGCGAAGCCATGAAGGCGGTCGCGGCAACGATACCGCCGGCCATTCTGAACAAACCGGTAAGCGAACTGGCCTTTTCGGTACGAGCGATCAAGGCTCTGGAGCTTCTGAAAATAACAACTCTGGGAGATATTGCCGCTCGCACCGAAGCTGAACTATTGGATGTGAAAAACTTCGGCCAGACCAGCCTTGATGAGATCACAAAGAAACTAAGCGAATTCGGAATGACGCTGCGCAGCGTGGATTAAATTCCGAGGACGGCTTGGGCCTGAAAATAAATGATGGATCGTGGAAACGCAATCCATAATCAGCGGGCGGCATGCCCCAGATGATCCGGATATTTATTACTGCGAAACTCTCGCCAAACCTCTCGCGCGGCGCTGCCGCAGCAGCGCCTGCCCCCGGCGAACCGCCAGATACACAAACACCACCACATTGAAACAGAGCGTAATCAGCCGCAGCCAATCGGTATGCCGCCAATTCTCCACCATTTCCGGAGGCAACAGCAACAGCATTTCCACCAGTACCAGATATTCCGCCCAGGCTTTTTGCCGCAACATGCCGCCGCCTTCCAGCAGAAAAACGACGGTGTACACCATGAGTGCGGAAAAAACGATCCAGGTTGCAGGCAATTGGCCGGTGCCAATTTTGCCGTGCAGCGGAATAAACCCCAGTCGCATCAACCAATACAGGCTTATTTGCAACAGCCACCCATGCGGATTCACCAGCAGCAAAACCCCGGTCGTAAAAACCACCACCGCCAACCCCAATGCCAGCAGCGCCAGCAATACCACGCCCAGGGGATTTTTGGCATTCATCGGTTTTTCCAAATTGTGCACTTGGTTGTTCACCTGTGTTAGTACTCCACGCGGTTATTGTTAATGCTTTTATCACACAGTGCCGCTTTGGGAAATTCTTGTTTTTGTGGTTTAGACTTCCAGGTCTGGAGACCTGCACTACAATTCCGTGTCATAACATAAGTACCATCAACAGCCGCGTGCCAAATACGCTCTTGCTTTCCACAATGTATTGCGTTCGCCTCGGCGGCACTATTCGATGGCATCACTGCCGCACGGCCTGTCGTATCGCCACGCATTTTTTCAGCAACCCTTCCAACATATCCAGCGGCAAAATGGTCGCGGCGTCCGAGGGGCTTTTTTCCGGATCCGGGTGTACCTCCACAAACAGGCCATCGGCTCCCGCCGCCACCGCCGCACCGGCCAGCAATCCGACAAATTGTCTCTGCCCGCCAGTGGCCGTCCCCAAGCCGCCCGGCAGTTGCGTGGAATGGGTGGCATCAAATAAAACCGGAGCACCAAGAGCCTGCATCTGTGGGATGCCGGTCATGTCATTGACCAGGCGGTTGTAGCCAAAAAAAGTTCCACGCTCGGTAAGCATAATGCCCGCATTGCCCGTGGAGCGAACTTTTTCCACGGCATTGCCCATTTCCCAAGGGGCCATGAACTGACCCTTTTTTACATTTACAGGCTTGCCGGTCTGGCCGCAGGCCAGAAGCAGATCGGTCTGACGGCACAAAAATGCCGGAATTTGCAGAACATCAACCACCTGGGCCACCGCCGCCGCCTGCGAACTTTCATGCACATCCGTGGTAACCGGCACACCCAGTTTTTCACGCACCTGTTCCAGCACACGTAAACCCGCATCCAGACCGTGGCCACGGAAACTCCCTTTGCTGGAGCGATTGGCCTTGTCAAAACTGGCTTTGAATATATAGGGAATTTTGTAACGGGCACACAGGCCCGCGGCCCGTTCACCTATCGTCAAACAAATGGAGAGATTTTCGATCACACACGGTCCGGCAATAACCAGAAAATCGTTTCCCGTCGTCCAATCCAGCGAACCAATCCGCATCACCGCCATGAAAACCTCGCTTCAAAAACAACCATTCGAGGCGTGCCAGAATAGCCTGAAGCGTAGCCGGAGGGAAGATGTCCCGGTCTGAGAGCAGCCCCACCAGGTGATTCACGTTCGGGGCGGCTTGTGTTAGACTATTGACTGGATTAAAGGCGGGAAAAAGTCGCCCGCGTTGGCTGGCAACGGAACTGCCGCCTCTCAACAGGCACGAGGACCTTATAGATGTACGATCAGGATGCCCGGATTACCGACCTGCAAATTGAAACCGAGTTGCAGGAAAGTTACCTTACTTATGCCATGAGCACCATTATGGACCGCGCACTGCCCGACGTGCGCGACGGCCTGAAGCCATCCCAGCGGCGAATTCTGGTCGCCATGAACGATCTGCAACTGACCCCGCGCAGCAAACACCGTAAATGCGCAAAAATCGCTGGCGATACCTCCGGCAACTATCACCCACACGGTGAAGCCGTTATTTATCCCACCCTCGTCCGCCTGGCCCAAAAATGGAACATGCGGCATCTGCTGGTGGACGGCCAGGGTAACTTCGGCTCCATTGATGGCGACCCTCCAGCCGCCATGCGTTACACCGAAGCCCGCATGGCGGAGGCCTCCTATGAAATGATGGAGGACCTGAAGGAAGACACCGTTGATTTCATTCCGAATTATGATGAAGTTCGCACGGAGCCAACGGTTCTTCCCAGCAAATTTCCCAATCTGCTGGTGAATGGCGCCCAGGGTATTGCGGTGGGCATGGCCACCAGCCTGCCGCCACACAATTTGCGTGAAGTGTGCGATGCGATTGTGAAAATCATCAACGAACCGCAATGCACGGTTCGCGAACTGATGAAAATTATCAAAGGGCCTGATTTTCCCACCGGCGGCGTAATCTGCGGGCGGGCGGGCATTGTGGAGGGGTATGAAACCGGTCGCGGGCGCATCACGGTGCGCGGACGCGTGCATACTGAACAGCTAAAGGGTGGACGGGAACAGATTGTCATTTCCGAAATACCCTATCAGGTGCTGAAAAAAACCATCATTGAATCCATTGCGGACCAGGTAAAGGAAGAACGCATCAAGGATATTTCCGACGTGCGTGATGAATCCGACCGCGAGCATGATGTTCGCGTGGTGGTGGAGCTGAAGCGCGATGCCGACCCCAATGTGGTCATTAATCAGTTGTATCAGTACACGCCACTGCAAAGCACGTTTTCCATTATCAATATTTCCCTGGTCAATCGCCAGCCGCGCACACTTAGCATTAAGGAAATGGTGGAATACTTCATCCTGCACCGCAAGGAGGTTA
>JAJYPG010000186.1 GCA_021795535.1 Planctomycetota bacterium | reverse complement strand
CCCAGGTGACCTGTTCAAATTTAATACCCAGTTGTTCAAATTCTTCCAGAAGCATGTCATCCAGTACATCTCCACAGGCCTGCTTCTTGCCGTCAATATCGTTGCGCAGGGCAGTTAAATCTTCGGCGTAAGTCGCCGCGTGACGGTAGTTATCAATCAGGCGATTTTTTTCCTCCAATATTTCTTTATACGACCGCTGCCGGAATAAATTCCCCTGCCGTTCTTTTTTCTCAAATGAAGGGCCGTCCACCCGCATTAACCCCACCAGGGAGTTGCCCGGCAGGATATTGAAGTCAATATTCGGCAGAGGCTCGAGCTGTTCGACCGTTTCCGCGGAGGAGACCAAGGCCAGAAACAGCCGAAGGCGCGCTATTTCTGTGGCCTCTTCCATGATATCCACGCCAAAAAGATTGTCCGTGATGATCCGCTTTTTAATGAAATAGGCAATGTTGGGGCCCGTGCGTCTGTTTTCAATGTTTGCGAGCCACGCGGTAAGCTCGGCATCGTGCAAAAACTTAATCTTGCCGATGACCGCTGAATAAACGTTAATCAGCGTATTCATTGCCGCCACCAGAAACGCGCCCGAGCCGCACGCCGGGTCCAGGAGAGACAGCCGTGGCAGCACTTCCAGAGTCAGCTTGCGGCACAGCGGGGCGTCCAGATCTATCAACAGGTCGGCGAGCGATTCATACCGCCTGGCCTTGGCTCCGGGCAAAATGGGTGTATTGGCCGGGGTGTTGACGGCATCTAGGATAAGCTGGTGAATTGTTCGTTCGCAGAGATATTCGGTAATTTCGGGGCGCGTGTAATAGGCTCCGAAGGCTTTCTGGTTGATGTATTTTTCAAAAATGTAGCCCAGTATGTGCGGGCTAATTTCCTGGTCATTTTCGCCCGGGATATCGTTAAGGTTCCATGAATAGCCGGCAAACAGGTTGAGGAGCCGTTCAAAAAATTCGTTGGGAATGGCGATATTTTTGTTGGCTGTTTCTATGCGGTGTGGCAGGAACAGGCCGCCGTTGAGATACTGGATGGACCCCAGGGCCTTGCGGGCCACTGCGGACCGCTTTTCCTCCGGCTTGGCAAAACCCTCAAAAAACAGCAATTGCAGAAATTCGCCGTAAAAGTTGCCGCCTGCCTGCTTCTTTTCCGCCGGGTTCTGATAATGCGTCAGCTTCTGCTGGAGATAAAGCACATTGCCATCGCGGCTGTTTTTGTTTTTGTAATCAAGGAAGCCCTTGCGCTGCAGAAAATAAATGAACATGAGCCGGTTTAGCAGGATAGACGCGTACCACCGGCGGTCCCGTTCGTGTGGTATTCCGGCTATCAGGCCCACCAGATCGTCGTGAATGGTCTTAAATTCACCAAAAAACTTTTTGGTGACGCGCTGTACATCCAGCGCGGTGCGCAGCTTGGCCGCCACCTGCGTAAGGGCCACACGTCCTTCGGAGTCAAATTCCGACATATCAAAAACGATCGCGCTGACTTTGCTGATGAACAGGTCGCCCGGCTGGCCGCCGGCAAAGAAATGCTCCCGGACAATATGCGTGTTTTTATCCCCCTCCTTCTTGGTCCAGTGCCAAACGCTTTGCGTCCGTTGGGCATCGACAAAGATCAGCAGGCATTCGTATTGAATCTGCCGCATTTCACGGCCGATTGCTTCACGGGCTTTCCGGTCGGCGATTGTGGGTGCGACAATTTCGTAAACGCCGACGCCGCCGAGGTCGGCAATTTGCCGCCGTTGGAAATCAAGGCCCTTGACCTGCATTTTTACCGGTGCGCGACGGCCCGCGGGCGGATTGGACCAGCCGAGATGCTCGATAAACAGATCGCCAAATTTGAATTGGTTAAGCAATTCCCGCGCGGCCGAAAAATTCAATGCCATAGGTCACATTCCCAGAAGAAAACCGGCGGCAACCGTGCGACTTCCGCATTCAACCGCCATCTCCGCAAATTATGACCGATTACCAGGCCCTTGAACATTGTTGTCATGCAAACCCGTGAAATAGGGTAATAATTTTTCCGGGCCAGGTGGTCCCGATATATATCGGGATTGGGCTAAAATACATGCCAAAAATACGTTCGACGAACTGGCGAAAGGTGGCTGAGGACATCCATCGTCTGGACTCCAACAAGCTCCTGATTACACGATCATTATAGCAAATTCCCTCAAACCACCAGTAAAAATGACCCGTTGTGGAATACGATACCGCACGAACATGATCGTTAATTATTGTGCGGGGCAATTTTCCGTGGTTAAAAAAATACGGGCCGGCTCAATTAAGAACCGGCCCGCTGCCTGTGGTTTTGTTAGCTCGCCTGATCCATTCCAACCTGGTACCAGATTGGCAAGATCAGCGCGCTCATCGTGGCGGCGACATGCCGCCGGGAAAAAAAGGGGTTAAAGAAATTTGCTTCGATTAACCGCGAAGCGTCGGTACAAAAGCGCTCGGGTTCAAAGAGCCGTGGTCTTAGCGACCACCAGCCCGCTGAGCCTGGAAGCAATCGCGACAATAGACCGGCCGATTACCGGACGGTTTGAAGGGAACTTCGGTCGGCTGCCCGCACGAAGCGCAAGTGGCCGGGAACATCTGGCGTGGACCGGAGGAAAATCCCCGTCCGCCGCCACCGCCGCCAGCTCCGCCGCTGGAACGACCGCCGCCGGAGAAACTCCGACCGCCGCCGCCGCCGCCGCCGCCGCGTTGACCACCGTCACCTTGCTGGGCCTTGCGGGAGTCCCGGCATGTTTTGCAACGTTTGGGTTCGTTAGTAAATCCACGTTCAGCGAACCGTTGCTGCTCGTCCGCGGTGAATGTGAACTCTGCGCCACAATCGACGCATACAATAGTTTTGTCGTCATACGACATACGTGTGCTCCACTGGATAAACCAGAAATGAGAGGAAATAGAGCGATGGGCGGTGCGGGAATGGCTTCGGCCAACCTCGAACTCGGGCGCTACAGCCCACAGGCGAAGGCAATTATAACCGATCATTCATGGAACGCAACTAAATAATTGGATTTTTTTTCATAGTGACAAACAGGGTCCGATATCAGGCCTTTCCTGAACGGCATATAAGCGTGATAAAACCTGGCAAAACCATCGGAATGGAGGTTGTACCGGCAAGGGGAAGGACAAAACAAAGAAAGCCCCTGTAAATACCGGTTTTTCGTTTTTTATAGAAGAACCACGGTTTAACGCTTTTGCGTCATTGCGTTTTTGCCGCTCAGGCTGTTGCGTGTAAGCCAGTTGAGCCAGGGGTCGAGGCGGTTCTGACGGACGGAAAGTTCCAGCAACGGAGCTGCGGCATTCAGATGCGCCACATCCGCGCGGAACTGCGCAAGATTAAAGGGGATATACGGCAGAAGATCGGTCTTGTTGAGCAGCAGCGCGCCGGACACCAAAGATAAATGCGGATGTTTGGCGGCTTTGTCATCGCCCTGGCAAACGCTGAACATTCCCACCTTCACATGCTGACCAAGGTCAAACCCGACCGGACAGATCAAATTGCCAACATTTTCAATAAACAATATATCCATATTCGTTAGATCGATGCGTGTGATGGCCTGACGGACCTGATTGGCGTCCAGGTGGCAGCCATTACCGGTATTTATCTGCACCACATTTTCACAATATTTTGCCAGACGATCACCATCGCGGCTCGTGGCCGGGTCGCCCACGAGCACGCCAATTTCCAGAATACCGCGAAGCTTTTCCAGCGTGGCCTCCAGCAGCGCGGTTTTTCCGCAGCCCGGAGCACCGATTAAATCCACCACATAGACCCCGGCCTGTTCAAACTTCAGGCGGTTCTGCATGGCCATTTCATCGTTTAACTTGAGCACATTTTCCACTACGGGGATTTTCATGTTCAATTCCTTGTGTCAGAGCAACAGGCGGCGAACTCCGCCGCGGGTTGGTCCGCAATATATGGTCTGTTGATTCGCGCTGGTCCGTCGCATAATCAACGTCAAAGGCGATAATTTCCAATTCACGACCGGCGATTGTGACCGACTCTCCGACTCCGCAGTGACAGGAGGTGGCCTGATATGCAGCATCAGCGGGTTCCCACTCGTTCCCACAGACACCACACCGCAGCCGCCACGGGATTCGGTGGATATTCAATGGCGCCTCCGAACGGCCCACGGCGGCAAGCACGGCCCGCCAGCCAAAACGAAGGGATTCGTCATCAATGCCCTGCAAAGCCCCAATACGAAGTTCGGCACCGGCAAGCACTGCGTCTGGCGGGAGTTTCCGCTCCAGAATTTCCAGGATGGATTCCGCAATGGAAAGTTCATGCATGACCAACCTCAAGAATGCAACAGCGCGCGTCAATCCCGCGACCAGCTTTGCAGAATGTGGATGTAATTGGTGCGTTCATACAACTCTGGGCGCGGCATGCGTCCCAGGCTCATCACACCCTGCAATTCACCTAGCGACAAGTATTCATGCTGTTCCATCCATTCGCTCATTTTCCGG
>JAJYPG010000185.1 GCA_021795535.1 Planctomycetota bacterium | reverse complement strand
AACCGTTCTTTCCGGACAATTATCAAGCCAGGATGCGGGTAAACCAGCCGTTTCACTGCCGAAAACCAGAAAGTCTCGGTCGGAAAACGGAACATCCCACAGGTCGCACCGGCCATGGGCGGAAAACAACCAGAAATTTCCATCCAAAACAGCCTGAAAAGCAGCCAGATCATCATGAACAACCGGATGCAGATCTCGCAGGTAATCCATGCCCGAACGGCGCAGACGGGCATCGGAAATAAAAAAGCCAAGGGGACGTATCAAATGCAGCCCAGTCCCCGTTACAGCGCAAAGTCTCGCAATATTGCCGGTGTTTTGTGGAATGTCTGGTTCAACCAAAGCGATGCGCAATGTGTGTGCCGGAAGAAAGGGAAGCGAGACACCATCTGGGGTGAAATCATTTTCGGCGGTCATGGTGAGGGATCCTTCGCGATGGGTGTTTCCCTGGGACTTACCACAACCGTGTGGGCAAGCAAGTCGCCCAGCCGCTGGCGTTGCACACTGACAAAAACATAAATAAGAAGCACAACGACCATCATTTCCGGAATACGAAACACATTACGCAGCAAAATTGCTACAATTCCCGGTTTTCCACCATCCTGTGAAACCACTCGCAGAGAGAATAGAAATTTCCCGATGGAACGGGAAAAGAAAATTTCACCCAGCGTGACATGCAGTTCATAAATTCCCAGAAGAGTCAGCAATTGAGGATCCAGTAATAATTGTTCAGGCGAAAACATTACAGCCCGGACCTGATTAAACAGCAGATTCCACGAGTCGTTGCTGTAAAGATGAAAGATAAACATGACCGCGAGTGCGGCAACACTCATATCCACCAGAGCGGCCCCGAAACGGACATACAAACGAGCCACAACAAAATGGTTGGATAGTGCGCGGGCATCAAAAGGTTCTTTGCGATGCCACAACGAAAGAATCATGAGAATGAATAAGCCCATGATCACAATCTTTTCATAGCTTTCCGGAGCACCAACCGCCCCGCTTACCGGGGTTATGATCTGGGCGGGAACCAGCGATTTTCCGGAAAAAGATATTTCCATCTGACGTAGTTTCCCGACGTTATCACGGGAAACAACATAAATACGGTCATTGCAGCCAGCAGCCGCAAGTTCGCCGGCGCCACCAAGGGCGCCAACAGCCATGCGTACCGGGCGGGAAGGCCATGGTTGCATCCGCCAGTGACCGTTGGTGTGCGTCAAAGTGCCACCATGAATCAGCATGGAGGCACCTGTGGCGGACGTTGCCCATAAAAGAGCGGAATTTCCGTCGGCACTTACGGGAATGATACGCAGCGGATGTGGCGACAGGGCTATTTCAATTTGGGTTGTATCTTTTTTTAAGGCGGACTTCCGCGGTATGGCATTATTCAGGCTGGCGGCATGAATAATTTTCAGTCCGGCAGAATTCCGCATGAATATCCACACACTCTGCGCGGTTTGCATCAATGAAGGCCACGCAAACATTCGCGATTTATGCGGCGGTGGCCCCACATTGCCAATCAGGTTTGCCCGCCAACCACCACCATGCGATTCCAGAAGATACCAACCCCGAATCAGAGGCGCGGGCGGCTTGAGAGGCTTCCGCAAAAGGGGCTTTTTCACAAAAGGTGTCGGGAGCTTGCCCACGGCCCTTGCAGTGTCAGCGTTTTTTCCTGCGGGTGCTTTTTCCGAATTGACGGCTAGCCTTTTGGGAGCCGTGCCCGCTTGGAGATAGCCTGGTTTGCCAGATGGCGGTGCAACCGGCCTTGATGGGAGCAATGCGGGCTTGCTTTCCGCGGGGATCAGGGGAGAAGGAAGTTTTGTGGCGGGCATTTCCCCGTAACCAAGTACGAACAGATGGCCATCATGGCGAAGTGCGGCAACCGGAAAGATGCGGGTCGGCAACGCCGGACGCAGGGACTGCGCGTACAAACCATATTTTTGAACCGTGCCGCCCCGAAATATCAGCCAGACATGTCCCGGTTTACTTTTTACCTCAACGGTACCCGCAGCGGCGGCTTTTCCCAGATGGGACGAGCCAGCAGAGCATAACGGTGTGCCGAGAAACAATCCCGATGAAATTCTGATCCAGCGAGGCTTTACGCCTGCGGAAGAAGGCTGACGCATCAGCAGGGCAAAGCCGGGTTGCGGCGGCTTGCCTTTCACCGTTGAGGGGACCACCATCCAGAGAGTCCGGCCATTGCCCACAAGGATCAGGTGCGGCGCAATGCGAAGGCCATGAGGTTGTGCTGGTGTTGGCCTGGCGGCTGGGGGCAATATTGTGCGGGGAACAAGCTGCGCAGCTCTGGCCGAGGCTTCAACCAGCACCGCCCCGATTATCAGGCAGAGAAGACTTGGCAATAATTTTCCGTACGCCATGACCATATTGTAAGGCGATTTCCCATTTCCGGCACGTTTGCCGCGCAAAGGCGGGCAAATGGAGGGACGGACGTGCGTTATGATCGATTCGCTCATCGACAAAAAATCTAACACGACGCCTCCATTCTGAGGTCATCTGGATCGGGTTGATTCCATCTGGCGGAACTATGCGATCTTATAACAAAGTGCTGTTTATGCTGGTTATTGAAGCGAAGCGCTCTCCTCACTCGTTTGCCCAAAGATATTTTTATTTTTTTCTTGACGCGAATTGGCCTGTCAGCCATACAATCTGGTGCTGACTGCGGGCTTTGGATTTTTCGAGAGAATTAAATTCATGACACAATTAACAAAAGAAATTGTTATTAACGGCGATGTTAAACGCCGCAATTCCCCTATTCTTATACTTTTTTACTTTGCCATATTGGCATTGCCACTGTTGTTGGCGGGCTTGGGACACTTTGTGCCGGCAAGACAACTGATTGCGCAAATTGCCATTGGCTTCGGTCTGGTGGGGCTAATGATCATCATCTCCAGTTTTATTATCGCAGGTCGCCACCAATGGATAGC
The DNA here is from genome assembly GCA_021795535.1 of Planctomycetota bacterium. Next base: position 1,537 of record JAJYPG010000185.1, on the reverse strand, counting down.
CCGCCCCTTTGGACTTGATGCGGTAATGCTTTTCCACCGCCGCATGGCCATCGTCGGATTTTCCTTTATTATTCTGCACATCCTGCTGATGACCGCCAATCATATTCAACTGTTGACGACCTTGTGGCTGCCATGGAATTTACAGCTTGGCCGTCTGGCCATATTGCTTCTCACCGCCCAGATTCTGGTAAGCGTCTATCGCACCAGATTAAGAGTGGAATTTGAAAAATGGCGGACAACCCATCGCCTGCTGGGATTGGCTGTTTTATTTTTTGCATTTGGCCATGGCTTTTTCTCCAGTCACGGATTCGCACCTTGGCCGCTGCGTCTATTGGTTGTGTCTCTGGCGATCGCAGCCCTGGTGTCCATCGCGTGGAGCCGCTTGGTGCGGCCGGAGCGGCTAAAGGAATTTCGCTATCAGGTTGTCGAAGTTAAAGAAATGAATAAATCCCTCTGGCTGATTAAGCTGAAGCCCGCGCCCGGTGGCCAGGCCCTGGCATACCATCCCGGACAATTTGCCTTCTTCCATTTTTCCCGGCCAGACACCACATTGCCAAGCGAAGAACATGTTTGGACAATTGCCTCAAGCCCAACCGAAACCGACGGCCTTATGCTGGCGGTTAAGGAACTTGGCGACTTCACCCGCACGATGAACCGCACACAGCCGGGAGATGCGGTAACGGTTCATGGCCCATTTGGCCTTTTTTCCCATACGCTGCACGCACCCGCCAAAGAACTGGTATTTATTGCGGGGGGCGTTGGCATTACGCCATTTCGCAGCATGATTCACTGGATTGTTGACCAGGCGGAAAACCAGCGGGTGCTTCTGCTGTATGGCAATAAAACGGCCAATGATATTCCGTTTTTGGAGGAACTTTTAGAATGTCGGAGGCGTGGCAATGGGAACATACGCATCGTCAACGTATTGAGTCGGGCGGACACCCAGTGGAATGGAGAAAAAGGGCATATTAACCTGGAGCTGGTGAAAAAATACTGCGACAATAATCTGGCGGATAAATCATTCTGGGTTTGCGGTCCCGAGGCTTTTACCACTTCCATCATCACGCAGCTTCGTTCGGCCAATATACCCGCCACCGCCATCCACAACGAGGCGTTTTGCCTGGTTCACGCACCGGTGCAGGCGGATGGCCGCGGTTTGAAACTCAAGAGAATCAGCATGGCCATTACTGGTGCAATGGTATTACTGATATTGCTTTTCGCCTTGGTGCGAACGGATTTCTTGCAGTATCACGGCAGGCGAGGGCATTTGCGCAAAGGATTTTCCGCTAAACAGGTTTTGCAAGGCGGGAACCGCAGCCCGGAACGGAAACGGGCCAATTAAGGTGGAAAGGGCGAAACTGTTTGGGTGGGACTGTCGCGTTCGCCCGTGCCACGGCATAATAGCCACGGAAATGGATGTGCAACGGAATGGCCCTTGCATATTTTTCCGGGGAATTTATGACAGATCAACCGCAGGCAAAATCCAACATTTCCGCAGCGGCTGGCGGGGTGGATAAGGAGGATATGGCTGGGAAAA
>JAJYPG010000184.1 GCA_021795535.1 Planctomycetota bacterium | reverse complement strand
CGCCAGCAGAATGCCGCAGAACGCGGCCTCTGCGGGGCGCATATCCAATCCCTTGATACCCCAGTTCGCCCAGAGTGGCGTATGGGCTTCAATGCCGGAAAGCATGGGATTTCCCACGATTCCCAGGGAAGGAAATCGCAAATAGAAAAAGCCAATGGTCATAAAAACAAGTGTGCTGATAACGGCTCCGAAACGGAAGCCAAAATTCAGCGAACTCATGGCCTGTTTTACACCGCCGGCCTTTCCGGCACGCACACTAAGCGTGGAAATGATGTCCGCGACCACGCCGCCCGCCTGCACCAGCAAAGGGAATAAAACCCCCTTGTGGCCAAAGCTTGCCCAGCCCAGGATCATGGCCGCCACAAGCGTTACTTCATAGCTTTCAAAAATATCCGCGGCCATTCCCGCACAATCCCCCACATTGTCGCCCACGTTATCCGCAATGGTGGCGGCATTGCGTGCGTCATCCTCGGGAATATCCTTTTCAATTTTGCCAACCAGATCCGCCCCCACATCAGCCGCTTTGGTATAAATACCGCCTCCCACACGCATGAACAGCGCCAGCAGCGTACCGCCAAAGCCGAAACCCAGAAGCGCGGCGGGTGCCCGGTCCCCAAAATACATGAATATGAGCGTGGCCCCCAAAAGCCCCAGTCCATCTATCAACATGCCCGTCACGGTCCCGGTGCAATATCCCAGGCGCAGTGCCTGCCCAAAACCTTTGGGGGCGGCGGCGGCCATGCACAAATTGCCGCGCGTCGCCATCAACATGCCAATCGTTCCCACCGTAAGCGATGCCAGTGAACCCATCAGAAACGCCACGCCACGGCCAATGGCCAGATTGGCCCCGGCTGCGGTATGCCATGGTGCGGTCAGCATAACCACAATGGTGAGAATGCCGATGATGGGTAAAAGCGTGCGTCGTTGCCGTCGCAGGTAGGCACTTGAACCTTCGCGAATAGCACGGGCGACAGTTTTCATTTTCTCTGTGCCCTGGTCGGCGCGCAGAATGGTGCGGACCAGCAGTCCCGCATAAGCCAGGCCGCAAAGGGCCACCGCCAGTACCACAAACAACGCCACACGTTCATACGGTTGGAAATGACTGGACCAGAGGAAGCCAAAGGGAACGAAATTGCTGACTGCCAAACCCGTGGCGAGAGGTCCGGAAGGTTGTGGCAATTTACCCCATGCAACCTGAACCACCAGAACCAGACCGGCCAATATGACCAATGACCGGATTATTTTCCCCCAACCCGGAGTAATGGAACATTTCCGTCTGGATAATCTCGTTTGCATGGCCGCTCCTTAGAAAATTTCCGTCCGAATGTGATAAAATTTGTGATAAAGTTTGTTACAAAATCAAAAAATCTCCAAGTCTTTTGTCTGATATTCGGTCCGGGCGTCTCGCGTCAATTTCGCCGCATGGTCAACACCAAACTCCGGCGGCATACGTCCTTTTCCGAACCAAATATTTCCAAAGCTATTCTGGTAAAGGGTTATACTAATCACCGGACCACATTATTTCAACTATTTTGGCATGTCCGTGGCCAGCCGAGGGTGCATAATTTTTCCCAGGCCGGGCGGAAAGTGCTATTTTCAGCCTGAAATACGTGCCAAAAATACATTCGACGAACTGACGAAAGGCGGCTGAGGACAGCCGCGCTCCCAGGAGGCCCGGAAAATTGTCGCGCTTCCGGCCAATATGGCCGGTCCGATCCGGGCCAAACAGGAAGGAATTCAGTGAAATTGCAAAATCCACACCTGACACGCGCTTGTCAGGTGCTGGGAAAAATACTGGAACCCGCGGGCATAAGGCGTTACAACCCGTCTGAGCGAGTGGGATAGGACTGACGCCGAGATGGATGCGGCGGCGTGTATCTGAGGCGGTCCGGGCTTCCGGACACAAAACACCGGCAGAGACCGCGGCGAGGTGCCGGTGCGGACTGGTATTGTGGGGTGGTGAATTCAGGCGTCGGCGGCAGGAGGCCGCCTGCGCTGGACGGAGGGGGTGGTGGCAACAACCAACGAAAGATATTATTTCGCGTAACTGTTGGACGCGGCTATCATGCCATGCGCAGGGCTTATAGCATGCAACAGAATCGTGACGCATGGCGGAACAGATGCACTGGCGACTTAGGGCCAACCACAACTCTCGCATACTGAAAAATAATGGTGGATCGCATCGCTCGCTTGACCCTTTGCCCGTATCTTCTAGAATGGTCGTTTGCGAAAGCACCAGTAGCTCAGTTGGTAGAGCAGCTGACTCTTAATCAGCGGGTCCAAGGTTCGAATCCTTGCTGGTGCATTAGAAATACACCATAAAACAAGCGGTTTTCTGATAGGCTCCGAAAAAGAGAGAATTCGGATTTTTTGCCCAGTGCTACGTCAGTGGGAAAGTTTCACCACGCAAGCCGGTTATCCTGCCGGTCATGAAACTGGCCGGTCAGGATTAAAATCCAGTCCAGAATCGTCCAGGGGATTGTGATAAGCAGCCCCCATCCCAGGATCGTAAGCACCAGCATTACAACGCCCTTGAGTATGTGGCCCGTGTAAAACTGATGCGCGCCGAATAGTCCCAGAAGGGTGCAAAGCAGCAACGCCAGAAGGATATGCTTGTCCGATCTGCCTGCCGCCGGTACGGCCACACCGTTGGCGAAGTGTGGTGCCGAATGGATGCCGGAATGCCATCCTTGATGCGAAGTGTAAAAAACGCCAGTGCCGGGCAGACCAACCGTGCGGCGTATGCCGGTGCGGCCCACCGTGATATGAGCGCCGCGGACACCAGCGGAAAGCGAAGCCCCGTGCTTCGACAAGTTGACGGTCAAGCCCGGTGCGATGCGAATACGGCGGAATAGTCTCAAATAAGCCATGGGTGCCTCAATTCTTTTGCCATGGTATTCGCCGGGGCGACAAGGAACAACCGGGAATCCAACGGTGGCAGAATAGTGTGAGTGGTGAAATTAACAAGGAAGCGGATCCGAAAACACTTCCTGATTCGCGCGAAAACGGAGTCTGTTTCCGCTGCGGAAGCACAGGCATAATGTCTGTACTATGCTGCCGCGCTGCTATTGATGAAACATTCCAAAGGTCAAGCCAGTTGTCTACCAAAGCAGGCAGGATGCCTGCGGTACACGGGTCCGTCTGTAACGCAGGCGTCTCGCCTGCATCGTCTCGTTCGTACTAACGGTTTGTGCAAAAATAACTTCGGGTTTTACAGATATAAGAATCCATCATTATTCGTGGGACTGGTTTAATGCCAGGGCGGTTTGCTGCGGCGGACGGTACACCTTTAATTCGCGTCGAACGAGCCACGGGATTACTCCAGCGGCTTCGCCGAGAGCAGGAGAGAGTTGAGCAGGTGATCAGTAGAGCTCAAGGACAAGGCGGCTTGCTTCGGCGGACGGTACGTCCCAAACAGGGGTGCCCTTATGCCGGAAATTGGGCGAAAAAGTCCTCCGCCGGGACGGGACGGCCAAAATAATAACCCTGGAAGATGAGGCATCCCCGCACTTTGAGGAACTCCACATGTTCCGCGGTTTCCACGCCCTCCGCAACCACACGCAAAGCATGATGGTGGGCCACGGCCAGAATTGCCTCAACCAGGGCCGCGTCATTGGGGTCGGTGGGCGCGTCCTGAATAAAGGAGCGGTCAATCTTGAGTTCCGTAAGCGGCATTTTCTTCAGATAACCCAGAGAAGAATAACCGGTTCCAAAATCATCAATTGAAAAATGAAGGCCCGCCTCGCGGAGCTGGTTCATCTTGCCCACGGCGTCTTCCGGATCATTAAGAAAAACGCCTTCGGTTATCTCCAGCGTCAAGTGTGCGGGATCAATGGCCGCGGCTGCAACAGCGGTTTTGATGCGATGAACAAAATCACTAATCCGGAAATGCCGCGAGCTTATATTGACTGCGATCCGAATGTCACGTCCCGCCATCTCCAGACGCCGAATTGCCTGGCAAGCCTGTTCAAGCATCCATGTATCCATGGGAATAATAAGCCCGGTTTCTTCCGCCACCGAAATAAATGTCATCGGGGAAATCAATCCTCCTTCCTTATTGCGCCAGCGAACCAGGGCTTCGGCACCGACGACGACGCCGTTTTGATCAACCTGCGGCTGCAAAAACATGCGAAAGTCCTGTCGGGCCAGAGCTTCCTGTAAATCATGCTCAATGGACATGCGCGCCTGCGCCGCGACCTGCATAGCCGGCTCAAAACAACCGGTGGAATTTTCACCCATATCTTTGGCCTTGTACATCGCGGCATCCGCCTGCTTAAGCAGATCGGAGACGGATTCGGTCCCTTTTGGGAAAATGGTAAAACCCATGCTGATGCTGACCTGATGTTCATAATCACCGATTTTAACAGGTTCACAAACCGCCTTGCGAATTCTCTCCGTTACCGCATGAACAACTTCCGTCGCGATTTTCGGATCGCCGTTCAGGTTGGGCAGCAGAAGCACAAATTCATCTCCGCCCAACCGGGCGATGGTGTCCTAGATCG
>JAJYPG010000183.1 GCA_021795535.1 Planctomycetota bacterium | reverse complement strand
GGACTTTGGCGCCCGTCCGCTGCGGCGCGCCATCGAACAGTATCTGGAAGATCCGCTGTCCGACTCGATCCTGCGCGGCGACTACAAAAATGTCTCCCTGATCCGTATTGATCGCGATGGTGAGGCGCTGCGTTTCACCATCGTGCCCAAGGAAGAACCCGCCCCCGCATTAACCGATGCCGTGGGCGGGCCGGCCAATGCCACCTGATGGCGGCATGATTCGGACGATCATCGAATTTGTCACCCCAAAAAGGCGGACGGCTTAAAGCCACCCGCCTTTTTTTTTCGCGCCCATCCGCAGCCTCTTTACGGTGAAGAGTGTGGAGCGACACCAGGCCAGCCCGCTTGCCCACTTGCCACCGGAATCGTGAAATGCAACGTTCCATTGTTCCAGGCGTTATAATAATGGCTTACATCATCGCTTGGGCCAAGGCCTAAGCAGGATGCGTCGCAAAAGGAGCGAACTATGACCAAACACACCAAACGGGAATTGCTGGCGGAAAGGAAATGCGCACCATGTGAGGGCGGAACGGACCCTCTGAATCCGAAAGAAATCAATGAACTTTTGCAGTCCGTTCCTGGTTGGCAGGTTCAGGATGGTGTATTGATCCGTGAATTTGAATTCCTGAATTACCATCAGACCATGTCGTTCGTCAATGCCGTAGCCTGGCTGGCCAATCTGGAAAACCACCATCCGGATATGGAAGTGGGCTACAGCCGCTGCAGTATCCGCTTTATTACCCATGCCATTGGCGGACTTTCGCCCAACGACTTTATTTGCGCCGCGAAAATAAACGCGCTGCTGGCATTGTAAAACATTGAGACAGGAAGGTGTTATGGCAGGCGGGAATGACAGTGGCAAAAAAGTGCTGATTCTTTCCGCGTCGGCGGGTGCCGGGCATGTGCGCGCCGCGGAGGCGATCTTAAAAATCTGCCAGAACGATTCCCGCATTACCCAGGTTGAACACTGGGACATGCTTAAATACACCAGCCGTATATTTAGACATATATATTCTCAGGTATATCTTGATTTAATTAACCGAGCACCAAAAATGCTCGGCTGGATTTATGACACCACCGATACCCCGTGGCGCAATGAAAAAAAACGCCTGGCCTTTGAAAAATTCAACGCCGGACCTCTGCTCAAGGCCGCGTCCGCCTTTAACCCGGACCTGATCATCTGCACACACTTCACGCCATCCACGCTGGTCGGCTGGCTGTACGAAGTCGGACGCATTGCCGTGCGACCCGCCATCGCTGTAACGGATTTTGATTGTCACGCCATGTGGCTTTCCCGCACCTATCAGTATTATTTCCTCGCCATAGAGGAAACCCGAGTTCATATGCAACGCCTCGGCATTGATCCACTCCGCATGAAAGCCACAGGAATCCCCATTGACCCGGCTTTCATGCTGCCCATGGACAAAGCCGAGGCTCGCCGGCGACACGGTCTTAATCAATCTCTTTTCACCATTCTGGTTTCCGCCGGTGGTTATGGAGTCGGACCGGTGGAACTGCTTATCGCGGAAATTCTCCTGCTAAAACGTCCGGCTCAGGTTGTGGTTATCGCAGGGAAAAGCGAGGAACTCAAGGCCGCCGTCGATGAGCTTGCCCGCATCCATAACCCGGTCGGGCCGGTGCAGCTTGTTTCCGTGGGCTATACCACAGAGATGCACGAATTCATGGCTGCGGCGGACCTTCTTATCGGCAAGCCCGGCGGGCTGACCACCAGCGAGGCCATGGCCCGCAACCTGCCACTTTGTATTGTCAACCCCATTCCCGGACAGGAGGAACGCAACAGCGACCATCTGCTGGAACTTGGCGTAGCCATCCGCTGCAACAATATTCCCACACTGGCCTACAAAATTGAATCCATCCTGGCGGATCCCGCCCGCCTCTCGGCCATGTGCGATGCCACACAGGCCCTGGCGCGTCCGGCGGCGGCACGTGATATTGTCGAAACACTCATGAGTCTGCCACAGGAACAGCGGATTGAAAAGCCACAGCATTGGCCTTTTGCGCCGCGGAAAACCATTTCACGGCGCATGACTGCGGCCCGCCTGATCAGGGACCGCCGCGCCAACGGCAGATAAGAATTTGGCTCTTCAGGCAATCGAGTGGGTGAATTTTACTCTAAAAGATCATTTAAGAGCCATTTCCCCGTGGTTTTATGTAAACGTCCCGCCTGATGGGTTTGGCGGGACGTTTACAAAACTTGTATATTTGCCACTGGCCTTATTCATAGCGTTGTAGCAATAGTTTGTGTTGTCCCATTATTGCGCCTTCGTCCCGCGTTGTGTCCTGAATTGCAATGGTGCCGTACCGACAAATCGCCGAAATGCCAAAGCCAAATGGGCACCGGAAGCAAATCCCAACTCCATAGCGATATCGGTCACACTTTGCTTTGTGTCAAGCAGCATCTTTTTTGCCATTTCGACCCGCCGACGAGCCAAATAGTCATGGGGCCTTAGGCCCATTTCTTCATGGAATATCCGCCGGAATTGGCTGGGGCTCAAGTCCGCCGCCTTAGCCATGCTGTTGATGCTGAATGACGTACATATGTTCTTATCCACATATTCCATGCTTCGCTTTATCTTAGGGGAGATCATGCCTCCGCCTGTGGTTACGGCTCCAGCCGCTCGCAACAGATCTCGCTGCAGCCATGCAAGAAACTCCAAAAAGAACCCACGGGCCGCCGCCTCCATTCCCGGACCTCTCTGGCGGTGTTCATCCAAAAGCCGACGCAGGCACTCACCGAGTTCCGGCGAATAGATAAAATCAGGGGCCTTCACCTGCTCAAGCGTCTGCCTGATCTTGGCGGTCTGGCATGGTGAAATGCCGGGTAGAGCAGCAGTATTACTTTTAGGAATACGAAACCGGATGGCTATATACCGGGCCGGGTACAGAGCTTCCTGCACGCCGCCATGCCACTGTCCCGGTTGTATGACGATTCCAAAACCACAACGGATAGTAAAAGGAGTTTCCGGCGCATTCAACCACATCTCCCTGATGCCGTCATAGACAAGATGCACCTCAAATTGGCCCAGGTGACGGTCCGCTTTCAGTGCATCAGGCACCATATTCTTGAGGTCAACTTCCCCAATCAATGGTACTTCCGGAAGAATCCGCGTGGGACCTTCAAAGATATCCCAACGCCGCAAGCCAGGCCAAATCACATCAGGGGTAATGTCGCGAACGGCACCTGGGAGGTCACTGGGCATACCACAACTCCGCCAGTAAAGAATGAACCGAACCAACTGATTAACTTATCTTGTAAATGGAGTATGTGCTGTATGCAAGCGTCAGCGAAACGCCATCTGCGATAGATCAACTTAGTTCGACCTGCTTTGGCTGCACTGAATTCGAAATATCGGACCCTGTATCACCGTTGTAACTCCATGTATATACAGGACTTGCAAATTAATTGGCGAGCTGGCGGCAGAGCGCCAACCAACGCTTTATCCGCCTCCTGATAAATGTTCGACCTGCGCGTTTTCTTGTGTCGGAGTCAATGAAGGAACGTGTAGCATCATTATTACACTGTTTGGATGTGAAATAAACGGTTTCTGCTATAATAAAAGAATAGAGAAAGGGTTATGGCCTCGACGGAGAAAACGGATACGATCATGAAGGGAAAAATGAAAAAGCAAACTCTCCATTTTTCAGATACAGCGGTTATTTATCACTCACAAGAAGATAACTGTTGGATTGCCCATAGCCTGCGGACCGACCAAATTGGAACGGGCGATCAGGTCGTCGATGCTCTGGCCGATTTGCTTCGTGGTGTGCGCGCAGTTTTGCGCCTTGCGGAGAAAGATGAATCCATCGCGTATCTGCGCGAAGCGCCAGGTGAGATCAAAAAATTGGCATCGCGAAGCAAAAAACTTCCCGGCGAGATTTTTGAGGTCGCCTATCGCCATGCAACAGGCGGGTGGCCGAAAGATTGGACTATCCCGGAGCCTATGGACTCTGTGGAATCATTCACGGCCCAGATCATAGATAACCTCGACAGAAAAATGGAAGAGGCTGGCTGTTAAATGGGGCAGCCAAGACTCAAATGGGGACAGGTAAAGCGGTACTTTACGAACTGTGGCTATGAAATTCACGATGACGGTGGAGACAAAATAATCGTTGCGCCGAAGGATGGAAAACTGCGGGCACGTCAAACCGTTCGCATCGGACACACCTCGACGAAGAACGCGGGAACTGAAATCCTCAAGTGTTATGAGTCAAAACTCCGCAATGCTTTCGGGATTAACCCCAGGGATATTTACGATTCCCAATAACAATTGCCGCCGGGCAATCACGGCATTTCCATAACTTCCCAAACAGGCTCGGGGAGCCTCATCATAAAAATTCAACCTGCGCGTTTTATTATTGCAAAGCCAATACCGGATGTGCTAGTGCCTCACTCCATTTGAATGACCGGGTATAATCGACGGAGTTTGATTCGGGCGTCCGCCGTGCGGAATTGCCAATTAACTTTTTTACTGCGATTATTTCGGTCGGCATTCCAGATGGCGATT
>JAJYPG010000182.1 GCA_021795535.1 Planctomycetota bacterium | reverse complement strand
GCTGAAATTTGGATTGGTGCTCCATATATGTACCAATTGTTCAAAGTTAATGCGATACAAGAGGTAAAAAAATACCGCCACGCCGATGATCACCGCCAAGACATAACCGGGTAATTCGCGTTTTGGTGATTTTGCTGACTCAATGCTTGCAACATAATCATAGCGCAAAGGCTTACCGGACGGGGCGGACCCGTGATCAGAAGAGGCGCTGGAAATTTCTGAAGCTGGCATGTGTCATGCTCCGGTTGCAATCCATATAAGTCTGATGCCGCCGGCAGGCCAAGCTTTTCAAGAACTCAGGTTCCGCAACGGCAGATGCAGCCCCGACCAGCCATCTGAACACCACACCACTTCCCGCCAACGCCTCAGATCACGGCGGTTGAATAATCGTCGGCTGGATGTAGTAGTTCCGATCATAAGTAAATCCAAAGCCATAACTGGCGGAAAATCCATTGCGTATGATCGCCAAAGGCGTCGCGAAGAAATCGGTGCCGACATTCAACGTATCATACGGTTTGAGGAAAATATCCGGTTCCTGGCCGCTGAATATAGCCTGCATGTTGACCTGAATAGTGGTTTCCTGATTATGCCCGATCCGCCGGATCAGTTCGCAGCGCCGGGGAATCGCCAGCGGGCCGAAGTTTCCTGCCGCCGCAACCGCCTGCTCCAATGTCAACTTCTGTCCGGTCATGGAGTAAACTCCTGGCCGGCCGACATTGCCCATCACAAAGTAAACGGATGGTTTTAGTGGTGGAACATTAATGACATCGCCGGAGTGAATAACGACGTTATAACGCGGGTCGCCCGCCATTAACTTCTTGAGGTTAATGCGGATAATCACTTCGCCTGGATAACCCGACGATGCAGAGTTTTTCTTGGCGTTGAAGTTGAAATGCGCCGGAGCGGTGGTTGTTGCCGCTGCTCCACCAATTCGCACCCATTGCCCGTTCACATAAACAAACCGTCCGCTGGTGGCGGTGCCGGTTTCTTCCATGGCCTGATTCATCAAATTGTTTTCAGACGCATGGTTGGCATTCGTTGGTGTTTTTCCGCGCTGCAACTGATTGGCAATTTCATTGAGCATGTTGGATTGCCCGCCCGTTTGTGAACCAGTGGACGTAGCGGTCGACGCGGTCTTGGGCGATTCTTTTTGCACCCGCCGGATGATGTAGAGATAATCCATGCCGGGCGTCTGCGGGACGTCACCGGCTAAAGCCAAGGCATCCAGCAGCCGAAAGTCCGGAGACATAATGTTATAGGTTCCGGGATGATTGGCCGCACCAATAACTGAGAATACCCGGCGACGGGCTTCCGTGAGGTCCACATTCACCTGTGGGCCAGGCTGGTGGGGGCCTGGGGCGGCCATCTGGCCGCTCTGAATTAATTTGTGAACAATTTCGCGCCGCAGTTGCCGCGTGGTCATTCCCGCCGCATGAATCTGGCCCACAAAATCCAAGGTGATATCACCCTGAGTATTAATCTGTCGCGTTTGTACCGATTCCTGTCCGGGTACAACGAGTTCAAACACTGAAATGGACAATACATCGCCCGCACCCAGCACATAAGGCTTATGTACCGGCAGCAAATCCGCCGGTGTCGGCGGCGTGGAATCTGCCCATGCGCCAGCCGGCGGATCATTAACAGCCAATGAATCCAAAATTGGCCACGTTACTGGCTGCACGCGGCCAAACGGATTGGCCTTGTCAAAGCGTCCAACTTCGGCAGGATTCAAAAATGAATTACCCAAATTAAGGTAATCCAGAGGATTGGTAGTCTGGCATCCACCAGCGCCCACCAGCAGACCCGCCAGCAGTACCACCGTCATACTCACCATCAAGCCAGCCTTGATCCATTCCTTTCTGATTCGATTGCTGCGCGTGCCGCAGTTGCCACGCGCCAGGTGGGATCCACCGGTGGTAGCATTATTCAAGGAATCAGAACCGTTACGATCCGCGATGTTCAATGTCATGCGCCAACTCTCCGAGTGAGAAAAACAAGTCTTTATAATGCCATCAGTTGAAGATTCAACACGAGATTCGCATTCAATCAGACAACCATGTTCGTAAAGTATGTGCCCAAATCCAAATATTCACAAGTCCGGCATCCATTTTCATATATTATTGGCACTGCCCGTACACTCCGTTAACCGGCTTGAGTGTGAATATTCAAGCGCTTTGAGACTTCTGTCAAGCCTGCGGACCGTCCGCCTAGGGTTTTCGTCCTTTTTTATCGGCTATTGATCGTCAAAACAGTTGAAAAAAACTGTGGGCAAGCGGCAGTAGCTGATATTTACCCGTAACTGCTTTAGGTTTTGCCTGTTTTTGTGTCCAATTATCTCAAGGGACTGCTATAAGTGAACAAAATTCTGGCCATTACTCGGCCCGGCTGCCGGGTTGCAGTTGCTGACGGACAAAATCCGCCCGGGCGGCCTTTCGGGCCTCCCCGTCCAGCCGTTTGCCCAGAACACGCTGCAAATGCGCAGGCTGAACGGTGAGGAATAACTTGTTTATGGCGTTAATATCCAATCCGGCAACGCGCTTCATGGCTACGCCTAATCGCAGATGCGAGAGAAAATAAAGCGTCTCTTCTGTGGTCAGCAAACGCGCGTTGCGTAATACGCCAATTCCCCGGCCAATTTTGTCATCCACCGCCAATGGTCGTTCGTGTTCCAAAATCGCCCGCGCCGTCATCTCCGCTTCAATCATCCGGGGAATAACCGAATCGCTGAATTCCGAAAGGATTTCTTCTTCCGAACGCCCCAGTGTTGTCTGATTGCTGATTTGATAAAAATCTCCCACCGCCTCCGTGCCTTCGCCAAAAAGGCCGCGGATCGCTAAATGCATATCCTGCGCCGCCTTAAAAACTTTTTCAATTTCACCCGTTAGTTTAAGTGCCGGCAAGTGCATCATCACAGATACCCTCATTCCGGTTCCAACATTTGTGGGGCACGCCGTGAGATACCCCCAGCGTTCATGAAACGCATAATCAAGCTGTTGCTGCAGAAGATCATCAAGTCTATCCGCTTCACGCCAGCATTCCTTTAGTTGCACCCCGGACCGCATGACCTGAAGGCGCAGATGATCCTCTTCATTGACCATCACGCTTAGCCCCTCATCGCCGGTAATGGCCACTCCCCGACTCCCCTCTCCTGATGCCAATTGCTTGCTGATCAAGTGCCGCTCCACCAGCATCTGCCGAGATGTTTCCTCGGTCTTGTCTACTTCTATGTACAGCAGGTTCGATAGCCCCGGTAATGCCGTCAGGCGTTCGCGGCACAGGCGATGTAATTGCATTCGCTGGGAACGATTGGCCTTGCTCATAAACGGAAACGCCGCCAGATTACGCGCCAAACGCACGCGTGAACTGATAACAATATCGTTGTGCGGCCCCTTGGCGGATAGCCACTCACCGGTCTGGCTGGTTAAATCATCAAAAATCATCGTGTATACCACCTAATTTTTCGCCATACCGTCCAAGCGGCATGCCATTACACTGATCAGGCCGAGCTTTCGAGAATCTTGATCTGATCACGCAGTTTAGCGGCCTTTTCATAAGATTCTGTCTCAACCGCCTTCGCCAACTCTCCCTGCAAACGTTTTAATTCTGTGCGCCGCAGTTGCACGGCATCCGGCTCATCATTTGCTTTTGTTGGTCTGGCGCGTTGCGATCTTGTTTTACCAGTATGGTGTTTTGCTCCCTGCTGCGCTTTTTCAATAACGGCACCGAGCATTCGCGCAAAAATGTCGTAATCTTTTTCACAGCCCAGCAGGCCGGTATCTTTAAATTCCTGCCACGTCATGCCGCAATCCGGGCAACGCAGAGAACTGGCCTGTGCTAATTGACTGTGCGCGGCGACAAACTCGTTAAGGATTTCATTTAGCGGCAGATGATCCTGCGCGCTAAAGCCCGCCACCGCCGCGCATTGATCGCATAGATCCAATGCGACAATCGACCCGTTGCTGATTTCCTTGATGTGTACCGTCGCCGGTTTATTGCACCGATTGCACATCATACCGCATCACCGTTCCAAAACGCGTCACCGCCGCCGATCGGACCGCAAGATCAAACGATCCCGCAGGCCCTTGCAGAGCCTCCGAATCAGAGGCCATTTCCACTCAACATATTAGGTTGGCTCGCGCCGCAATTCAAGCGGATATGGCATTATCAGACTGATGATGTGACAACGGCAATTTTGACCTTATCACAATCCCTTAATTGCGATTGGCCGATTGCCAATCTCGGCAATGGCTTAATTAAGAGGGCATTATGTCAGCCGCTACGCTCGCAGCGGACTTGCGGCTCGTGAGCCACGTTTGGAAGTACTCCAGAAAAATATTCGTTAGATTAACGGGGATATCTCTGCCTTCGGCCAAAACAGCTTTGACCGGCGTCGGCGGAGGCTCCGATGGCGCAGCGGGCCGTTTGGCGCGAGTCGGCAGGAATACGGATACAAACAGTACAATGGCCGCAAACGCTCTCCTATTTTTCACAATTCCAAGCTGGCGATCAATTGATGTCAATAGTCGTGCTCCGAGATCG
>JAJYPG010000181.1 GCA_021795535.1 Planctomycetota bacterium | reverse complement strand
AGCGCGGCGGATCTGCAACGACATAGTTGTCACCGGTGGGATATACTGCTGCGCGGCTATTGTTGAGACCACCCAACGGTAAAGTCCGTGTTCTACCAAAGCAGGCCAAATGCCTGCGGCACACCGTCTACCAAAGCAGGCAAGATGCCTGCGGCACATCGTGTGTACCGCAGGCGTCTCGCCTGCATCGTCTCGTCCGTACTATACGGGATCGGGTGGGATTGAGACGCCACTGCTTTACCGGACGGTACGTCCCAAAAAACGAATATTACGCAATTTCCGCCAAGCGTTTTTCAGGAATTAATCATCCGGCCATCCACCGCCAGCGCCGCCTCGCGAATGGCCTCCGGCAGGGTTGGATGGGCATGACAGGTGCGGGCAATATCTTCGCTGCTGGCACCAAGTTCCATGGCCATGACCGCTTCAGCCACAAGACTTGAAGCTTGTGGTCCTAGAATATGCACGCCCAGCACCATATCGGAATGGGCGTCGGAAAGAATTTTGACCATACCTTCCGTTTCGTCCATACACAGGGCGCGTGAATTGGCGGCAAAACGGAATTTCCCGGTCTTGTAAACCACATTTGCGGCTTTCAATTCCTCTTCGGTCTTGCCCACCCACGCCAGCTCTGGAGCGGTGTATACCACAAACGGAATCGTGCCATAATTCACATGACCTGCTATACCGGCCATGCGCTCCACCGCCGCCACGCCTTCATCCTCGGCCTTGTGGGCGAGCATCGGTCCGACAATCACATCACCAATGGCGAAAATATTCGGCACAGAGGTTTCCCAGTGTTCGCCCACCGTAATGCGTCCACGGCTGTCCGTCGCAACACCCGCCTTGGCCAAATCCAGCCCGGTGGTATACGCGCGGCGACCCACCGCAACCAGCACAAGGTCCGCGGTGAGGCTTTGCGCGGCATCCTGGGGCTTGGCATCTTTGGCCTTGTAGTTCACCGTGATCTGGTTTTTCTCTTCTTTTACACCCGTGGCCATGGATGCAAAGATAAATTTAATTCCCTGGGCCTTAAGGTACCGCTCCATCAGACGGCCCATTTCATCATCCGATCCAGGCAACGTGGTGTGATGAATTTCCAGCACGGTCACTTCCGTTCCCAGTCTCCGCCAGACGGAGGAAAGTTCCAGACCAATGGCCCCCGCGCCAATCACCACCATTTTTTTGGGCACAACCGGCAACGCGATGGCTTGATCCGAATTAATAACCCGTTTGCCATCAAACGGTATATTGGGAAGGTCGATTGGTTCACTGCCGGTGGCAATAAGGAAACGGCGCGCGGAAATAATCTGTTCGCCCTCCGGACCGGAAATTTTCACACTTGTTGGACTGACGAAAGCGGCCGTGCCGACCAGGCGGGTAATTTTATTTTTCTTGAAAAGACCGGTTATGCCGTTGGCCAGCGTATCAACCACCTTGTTTTTACGGGTCATAAGTATGGGCAGGTCCATGGTTACTTTTTCGCATTGAATGCCCAGATGCGAAAAATGTTCTTTCGCCAAAAAATATTTTTCCGTTGCCTCCAGCAGTGCTTTGCTGGGAATACAGCCGACACGCAGGCAGGTGCCGCCCGGTTTTGGTTCCTTTTCCACACAGGCAACGCGCATGCCAAGCTGGGCGGCGCGAATGGCCCCCACATAACCGCCCGGACCGGCACCAATTACCAACAGGTCATAATCCGCATGAATCGTGTTTGCCATTGTGTCAACCTCTTTATGCAATACGTCCAACTCCACCAGGAAAGACCCGGTGATTCATCAAGCCAAGCGGAAACTATATCGCGTTCAATGCCACAATGCCAAAGTTGCATGCGCGGAGTGATTGTTCCGCGAAGAACCCAGGAGTCTGTCCGCCGGTTAATGGTTGGTGGCGGACGGGTTGGTTGGGCCGGGTATGTCGGCGGCATCGGCCGGGTCCGGCGGAATTTGCGGGGGGCGTTGAAAGTGGCCCCAGACCAGGAAGAAGACAAAAATACCCGCCGTGAGCGCCCCGACAAGCTGAATGGCCCAGTCGGTAAGCCCTTTGGGCGGTGCCAGATAGCGCACACTGACGTACATGGAAGCGGCGGAGGCACCCAGTGCGGCGATGGAGCTTATGGTATCAGCAATAACACGTCGTTGATTCATACATCAGCCAATCATATTGTCCGCATTGCGGTTTTCCGTCAGCGGAGTTCAATTATTCGCCTTTGCCAGCCCATGAGTCTGAAGAATTTGCAGCCGCATAAGCATAAGAGCGGTATCCAACTGCGTATCAAAAGTTTCTTCGGGTATTTCACCGGGTTTTAGCTTTTTGTTATTTTTAAGTTTCAGATTTTTTGTTGGTTTTTTCAGCAAAATATCGTTATTCATCTGCAATATC
The DNA here is from genome assembly GCA_021795535.1 of Planctomycetota bacterium. The sequence goes on along the minus strand of JAJYPG010000181.1, from coordinate 2,162 downwards.
TGCAATTCGGTGAGTTGTCTGGGAGAAAAAGGGACCGTTACGGCGGGTTGCACGCCCCACTTGCGGGCATAAGGTTGCCGCTGAATACATTCGCCATCGGGCAGATAGTAATAAGCCATGGTCAGTTTCATCTGGGCGGTACTGTTGCGGCCAAGCGGGAAAATATTCTGGACGCATCCCTTTCCATAAGTGCGATGGCCAAGAATCATGGCGCGGTGGTGGTCTTTCATGGCTCCGCTGAAAATTTCCGCGGCGCTGGCACTGTCCTGGTTCACCAGAATGATGACCGGAATGTTAAGCGGCACCAGCGGATTTCCGTTGGCTGACCAGACCTGCCGCGGGTTGGCGTTGCCCTTGGTGGAAAGAATGGTTCCACCGGGCAAAAACATGTTGCAGATGTTAATGGCGGTTTCCAGCAGGCCGCCGGGGTTGAAACGAAGATCAATAATAATGCCATGAACATGGTGGCGCATCAAATGGGTGAGGGCATTGGCCATTTCGCTTGCGGTGTCCTGCTGGAACTGGGTCATGCGGATATAGCCGATGCGGCTTTTCCGGTCGATCATATAATGCCACTGTCCAGATTTGCCGCGCAGGTATCCCTTGATGGAATGAACCATGATATTGGCGCGTTTGAGGTGGAAAAGCAGCAGTGTATGGGATGTGCCGCGCTGAATTCCCAGCGTTACCATGGTTCCGGGCTTCCCCATAATTTCCTGAATGGCTTTGTTAAGCGAAATACCGAAAATACTCTTGCCGTTCACGGCTTCAATAACGTCGCCGGGCAGGATGCCGGCTTTGTAGGCGGGAGTTCCGCTAAGCGGACTGATGACGCGCAGATAGCCGTTGTGGGGTTCAATTTGTATCCCCACGCCGCCAAAAACGCCGTTGATGAGTTTGTCGAATTCCTGAACTTCGCTGGGCCAGAAAATTTCACTGAATTTATCAAGATTCTGAAAACAGCCATCGGCAAATTCGCGTGTCATGACGGTGGTGGGAATTTGCACGCTTTGCGTATCCGCAGAGAGAATGCGCTCCCAAAGATGGATCATTCCATTGGCGTCAATGGAGGCGCTGGACTTGGCCAGCGCCATTTCCTTGTTAAGAACGTCGCGGAAATTGTGACGCAGGGCCGGGTTGCCAAGTTTGGGAAAGCTTTGCGAAAGAATCGGGGTGTCATCCATCAGCAGCAGCATACGCAGCCCGCCAACAATCATGTGGTTGTAGGTAACGGGTATGACATATTCATGGCGGGCTTCCTCCAGGGCTTGCAGCATCATATCCTGATGAATCCCAGCCACGCTGTTCCGCCATTTGTGAAAGGTATGGGGCACATGAAAAGTGGGCGACACCGGTGCGATGCCGGAAATATTGCCCGCACCCGCCTTTTTGCCTTTTTTCGGTTTGGTCTCCGGCCTGGTCGCCGGTTTGGTGGTGGCCGGTTTGCCCATTTTTTTCAGCAGACGGGCGTTGGTTTCCTTTTGCATGAGATAAAAGGCCTTGGGCGCATATTGAGCGACCAGCGTGGTGCGGCGAATAACGCGGTGTAATTGGGCGTGAAAGCGGCGGGAAATTTTGTAGACCGAATTCAACTCGTTGTATATTTCCAAAGATTCCAGCCACCGGCCCGCGTGGTCATAGCGCCTGGCCCGGCCAGCCATGATATTGGCAAGCTGTTTAACCCATGGCTGCTTCTTAAATGCGGTTTTATCGGTGGACATCGTGTACGCGGCCAGCATGTGTTCAAAGGCGAGCATTTTCTTGCCCGCCTTAAGATTTTTGCGGGCCAGTGCGGTCTGTTTGGCCAATTCGGAATGAGTCAGCGATTGCTGCTTATTCATGATCTGCACATATTCCCCGATCCACGAACCAATCTGTTTGGCCTGCGCGGTTTGTGCCGTCGGCGGGGGCATTTTGGACAATGCCGCGATATTCTGTTCGCGAATCAGGCGGCTGGCCTGTTGGGCGTACGAATCAACTCCGGCGCTGGCATGGACCGGATGTGATAAGAGAAAGACCTGCAAACCGACGGCGACTGCCACTGCAACCGCGGTAAGAGTCAGGGTGGAAAACCGTATACTGCGTTGTGATATTTGCGGCAAGTGACACCACCTGAAAAAAGGCCTGGCGAAGAGACAAAACTGGAAAGATACCCAGATCGG
>JAJYPG010000180.1 GCA_021795535.1 Planctomycetota bacterium | reverse complement strand
AAAAAGTTTCGCGTGGCTCCGTGGTGGTCAATGTGTCCCTTGCGCTGACCGAATCAACGGCGGGAATACCCATTCATGCCGCAACCGCACAGGGCTATCTGCGCGAACTGCTGGATATAGCGGAGGCGGAAAAATCGCATCCACAGGCACCGCGCATGATTATTAATCTTGCGGATATTCTGGCTCTGCCCGGTGTCTGTGTTTCGCCACAGCCCACGCATGAGACGGCACAGCGAAATCAGTCGCTGGTGCTTCGCCTGTTTGATGAAGCCTTGACTCAGATGCTGCAAATGCGTGAACGGGAAGGTGCGGCCCTCTGGAAAGACCTCCAGTTTCATCTCGCGGAAATTCGCGCGGCATTGGAACAAATTCGGATACAGGCACCGGCGGTGGCACGCCAGTACCATGAACGCTTGCGTAACCGAGTGCTGCAACTCGTGGGTGAGGCGAAACTTAGTCTCTCAGATTCGGACTTGCTCCGTGAAGTGGCCTTGTTTTCCGAACGGGCCGATATAAGTGAGGAAATAAGCCGCCTCGGAGGGCATCTGGATCATTTTATCCACCAAGCCGATCAGGAAAATCAGGTTGGTCGCACCCTGGACTTTATTGCCCAGGAAATGCTCCGCGAAGCCAATACCATTGGCAGCAAATGCAGTGATGGGCAAATTGCCCGCTTAACTCTGCAAATAAAAGGCACCATTGACCGAATCAAGGAACAAATTCAAAATGTGGAATAAGCTGTTGTTACAGCGGTGAAATCATGGCCAAAAAGAAACAAACCAGCCCAGGTCTTCTGCTTTTCGTCTCCGGCCCTTCCGGAGTGGGAAAATCGACCATTTGTCGTCAGCTTGCCAGCGTGCTGCCGGCAGAGTTTGCCGTCTCAGCGACCACGCGACCGGGCAAGCCGCAGGATAAGTTTGGCAAAAAATACATTTTCGTGAATGAGAAAAACTTTCACCAGCGCATTGCTCGCGAGGAGTTTCTTGAGTATGCTAATGTATTCGGCTGTTGGTACGGAACGCTTAAGACACCCGTGCTAAAGGCCTTGGCGGCGGGAAAAATTGTCCTGCTGGAAATTGACGTGCAGGGTGGAATGCAGGTGTTCAAACTGTTTCCCCAGGCGGTTGGCATTTTTATTTTGCCGCCTAACCCCGGTGAACTGGTGCGGCGGCTTGAGTCACGCGGACGCGACGAGCCGGCCGTAATTGAAAAACGCATTGCCGAGGCACGCCGTGAAATAAAAACGGCAAAGTCCTCCAAGGCGTATCGACTGATGGTGGTGAATGATGCGTTGGAGCAGACCATCAATATTCTGGCTGGCTTTGTGCAGGGCTACCAGCAAGGCCGTTTGAGCGGCACGGGCAATAAACAATGACAGATAACAGACAGGAGTATTTTAATCATGATTGAAGCAATCAAAAGCGATGAAATCGTCCATAAACTCGGTGGCCGGTTCAAACTCTGTGCCTTGGTGCAACAGCGTTGGGTTGAAATTCTCAACGGTGCACGCCCCTTGGTGGAACGCCGTGGCCGCACCGATCTGGAAGTGGTGATTGATGAAATTCTTCAGGGAAAGGTCGGCATAGATTACGACAAAAGTCCGAACATAACCCGGCCCGAAGAAGCCCTTGGCCGCAAGAATTAACGATTTTTCAGTTTCGATGCCCTGCGTAATTCCTGCGTATGAAGGAACCAGACATCATGAAGGCCGCCACCGAAAATGCCGCCCAGGATTCTTCGCTGCTGGTGTGTATATGCGGTGGCATTGCCGCGTATAAGGTCTGCCATGTCGTCAGTCATTTTGCCCAACGACAGGGAACCGTTCGCGTGGCCATGACCGCGGAAGCGATGAATTTTGTCGGGCCGCTAACATTTGAGGCTCTTTCCGGACAACCGGTCATCAGCAGTTTGTGGGAAATATCCGATTCCAAGGATCCGCAGCACATCAATCTGGCACAGCGAGCCACGCAAATTCTGGTCGCTCCCGCAACCGCCAATATTCTCGCCAAACTTGTCCACGGCATAGCCGATGATCTGGTCAGCACACTGCTGCTTGCCGCAAGTCCGGAGCGTATTATTCTGGCCCCCGCCATGAATGAAGCAATGTGGAACAATCCTGCCACGCAGGCCAATGTGCACATGCTGGTGAACCGCAATATGCGCTTTATTGGCCCGGAAAGCGGCTGGCAGGCCTGCCGCACGGTGGGCATGGGGCGGATGAGCGAACCGCAGGCCATTATAACCGCGCTGACGGAGCACCTTGCCGCGGGTTGAGAATCTCATGTGGTCCGGTCGGCAGATGACTTGTCCCGATCTTTCCGCGATGGCAACTTGCAAGTTAAATGGCGCATCTTTACCAAGGTGTTTTCGAGTGGTTCGCCGATGCGAATAGAAACAAAAACGTGGTTGTTTATCTGTGATCCCAACACGTCGGGACGCAAAAACCCAATTCGATTTTAATTTACGCCCATCTTTGATTCCGGCTTATACGGCTTGGTTTTAGCCGAGAATTGTTTTTTGCGGTTCATTGACGCCATATCTTTTTGCAGACGGCAAATTTGTGCCTGCAGGCCACGGATTTGCGCATCAATAAGTTTAAGGCGAAAGTCGCGATCAGCTTGTGGTGTCAGTGGTGTGCCGTCAATGGTCGGAACGTTGGATGGCCTGATCGCAAGCGGCGCCGTGGCGAACTGCTGCCGGAAAAATTGCAGCTGGTGAAGATTCTCAGTCATCATGCCAATGATCCGCTGGAGGGTCTGAACTTCAAATTGAGTAGGCGAAAGTGGCGCGGTCCGCGGACTGGCGGAAAAAGGCCCGGCCACGGCGCGGACCGGCGACCCATTGGGTTCATGCAGGCGAAGAAAAATTTTAGCGAGCATCGCTATGCGTAACGGCATTTTATTCAGATGTTCCAGATCAACCTGATACACCTTGCCTTGCGTGGTGATCTGCATGGTCCGGATGCGGCCATTTTTCAGCGTCCATTTATCCACGGAAAACATGCGCGGCAATTGGCTGCTTTCCCCGGCATTGCCTTGCAGATGCAGCAAAACGCCGGGACCAGGCACAATACGCTCAGTTTGCGGGCTGGGCGCACCATTGACCTGTTCAGATGTAAGAGCAAAAGTCGTGGGATTGGCAAATGGTGGCCGCGGAGAAAAAACGGGCCGCGTTTTGGGTGTGATGACAACGGCGTGATGAACGCCTTGGCGGATGAAGTCCAATTTGCAGGCCAGGGCGTGGGTACCGTGGTGGGCATTGGCGACCCGCACAAGTTGGCTGGGGGAACGCAGAGGCTGGGCGTTAAGCGTGTCTAGCAGATCGCCTGGCCGCAGTTCGGCGATGTACGCAGGGCTGCCAGGTACAACGCCAACCACCAGCAGGCCCTGACGCGGTGTTAATCCGAGCAACGCCCCATATACCGGGGGGATATTTTCCACTGCCACGCCGATCCAGTGGGCAGGCCAGTGGCCGGACTGCGTGATGGCGGATTCTTTTGCGGTTAGAGCGGGTTTTCTCACAACGCTGGCGGTGGCCGGGATTACCCCGTAACCACCTGCCAGCGAGAGGAGGAGAAGGAGAAGGAGATTCGTAAATGACATACGATGACGGGACAAAAAAGTTCGCAATCGACTTGTTTGACCGTTTTCCACCGCCGCCTCACGGTCAAGCGGCATGCCCCCGGTCGTATGTGGGGATGGGCAGTGTTCATCTATGGTGAAGATATATAGTTTCATGCCTATCGCCTGCGGTTCTGCCGCGCCGCTTAATAAACCGGATGGCCATTTTTACCCACCGGTGTAAGTGGAAATGCCATGACCTGGTTGGGGCCATCGCCCACCACCATGATTCTGTTTTGCCCAGGCACACCGGAACCTGCGGGATAAGCGGTCGGGACGCCTTGGTCCGCGACAAACGGACTGCCCGCGTAATTCGGTAAAGTCAACTCCGGTGGCAGGGAACTGGTAAGCATTCGGATATGCCCCTGCGACGGAGACGTATTGGTGCGGCCATCGACAGTCGCAACAGCGGGCATGCGGTTATTGTCATTGGCGATAAAAGGTCGCCCAGCCGGGGCGGAGCCGCCTTGGCGTCCGGCATAAAGCCCGGCTAGGCTGAAAATTGAGGCGGTAACCAGCACCGCCGCGGCAATGCGCAAAGTATCGGGTGCAAAGAAAAACCGTGATGCGTTTATATCTTTCGCATTTTTTCCTGCGGATGGACGGGAAACGGCACCACTTACCAGATCACGAAATGCGCGACGCTGGGCCTGATGTTCCAGAAAGCACAGGGCAACATTTCGCCAGCCATCGGAAAACTGGTCCATGCGGCGAAGCAGAGCACTGCGGCGTTGTTCCGGCAGTTCATCATCCACCAGCATATCAAGCTCCGCCTGTGTGGCGAGGTCCATTTTTGCCGTGGGGCGATCCTTATTTTGCGGAGCATTGGATGCGTTGAACATATTCATAATGCAACCTCGTATTAAAACAGCAGGCCGTTTTTTTTATCCGGGCAAGAGGACAAACCATTGTTTGTTACCGCTTTTGC
>JAJYPG010000179.1 GCA_021795535.1 Planctomycetota bacterium | reverse complement strand
GATGGGAATCATGGCGTCAATGGCTTTAATGCCAGTCTGCAAAGGCTCTTTAACGGGCTGACGATCCGCAATGCCGGGGGCAATAATATCCACCTTGCGGCGCTCCGTGGTTTGAATGGCTGGTCCACCATCCACAGGTTCGCCCAGCGGGTTGACCACGCGGCCAAGCATTTCCGCGCCCACCGGCACCGAAAGCAGTTCACCGGTGGAACGCACCACATCGCCTTCCTTAATAATTGTATAGTCGCCGAAAATAACGGCTCCCACCGTATCTTCCTCAAGATTGAAGACCTGGCCATATATTTTGTTCGGGAATTCAAGCATTTCTCCGGCCATGGCCTTGCCCAGACCATAAATGCGGGCGATACCATCGCCAACTTCAATAACCTTTCCTACCTGGCTTACTTCAAGGCGGTCTTGAAAACCGCTGATTTCCTGCTGGAGGATTGAGGAAATTTCATCAATTTTGAACTTCATGCAAACACCTTTAAAGTCCGACTATTTATTTTCAATTATGCCGGAAAACCAGGACCGGCCGCACGGGCCTGTTACGGCCCAACCATAAAAATCAAGGGGTGATCATGCCCGGCATTTTGCCACGCATGCCCACAAGCAGCCCATGAATCAGGGCCTCGCGCATGAACGCGAGTCGCCGCTGCACAGAGCCATCAATAAACAAATCGCCAATCCGCAACTGTACTCCGCCTACCAGGAGTGGATTTACCGATGTTGATAAATCAACATGCTGTTTCAATGCCTCTCCGGTGCGGCGGGCAATCAATTCGCGTTGTCCATCTTCCAGCGGCGTGGCCGTAATCACTTCTATCGGAACACGGTTCGACCGCTTCTGTTCCACGCTGACCATCGCACGGAGAAAATCCGGAAAATATTCCAGCCGATCACGTCGGCCCATGGCCCGCAGGGTTTGCAGCGTCAGCAGGTTGACGCGCGTGGCAAAGACTTTCTCCAGGACGGCGAGCTTGGCCGGGCCAGAGATGGTTGCCGCTTTCAGAACCAATTCCAGGAAAGGGATTTGTGAGAGAACTTCCTGTAAAGCCCGCATGTCCGAGAGAACATCAGCCAACTGATTGGCCTTTACAGCCGAGTCGTACAAGGCCAGAGCGTAAACCTCGCCCACGGGTGAAAAATCGGATTGTTTTTTTGCCATAATGTTTTGCCTTCAACACTGCCCAATCATGTGGGTCAGCGGCTGATTGTTCCCAATTGCCCCAGCGACTCATCGAGCAAACGCTGACGGTCTGAGACATTTATTTCCCGTTCCAGAATTCGACCAGCGATACTGACACTTAAATCCGCCGCACGCGCCGCAAGTTCCAGCAAGGCCTGCTCTTTTGCGGTTTGAATATCGCGCAGGGCTTGGTCTTTAACAGCTTTTGATTCAGCTTCCGCACGCTGATGTATTAACTCCGCGGCCTTGGCCGCGTCAGCCTTGGCCTGCTGGAGCGAAAGCGAAGCCTGCTGCTGCACTTCGGCAATCTTTTCCTCAAGACGCTTGCGCGTCTGTTCCACCTGAGCCTGGGCTTCAGCGGCGGCATGAATGCTTTCGCGAATGGCGTTTTCCCGGCTTTCCAATCCCTTAAGCAGCGGACGCCAGGCGATTTTCCCCAAAACGGTTATCAGCACGATGAAAATGACAAGTGTGAAGAGAGCTGTACCCGGGTCCACGGAAAGCAGCCCCCCCCCGCCGCTGCCATGCCGGGCGTGATGGAGTGCTTTTTGCGCTGTCGGCACCAGTACCGCGGCGTGCAGGCTCTGCGTAAAAGCCCAGAAGCCAAGCATCGCAGAGAGCGAAACAGCGGAACCTTCCGCTACGCGTTGCAACCATGCACCACGCGATGCTCTCATAGATTTTATGGGTATTTTCATAATCAACCTCTTCACGACTCTGGCGCAACGCCCAAAAGCCTTGGCCGGACAATGCTCCGCGAGCTTTAGCCCGTAAATTGCAAACCGGCGATCTTTTACAGACCGTGGTTATGGATCAACACAATCATGACCAGGCCCAGCAAAAGGAAGGTAAAACCTTCAATAATGGCTGCGGCGAGGAAGAACTGCACGCGAATGGTATTGATAAGCTCCGGCTGACGAGCGGTGGCTTCGCACATGCTGCCGCCAATGGAACCGACGCCAGCACCGGCACCACCGACACCCGCGCCACCACCAATAAGAGCGCCTGCGACCTGAATGGCCTGGGAAAGCATCTGGGCCGACTGAACGCTCGCGGAAACTGTATGCACCGCCTGGGTTGCCGCCGTAGTTGTTGCTGTTGCTGGATCCATGATAAAAAGACTCCTCTTAAATAGGGATAACTGAAAAACCCGCATATCTTGAATTTGTGGTGGTCCAACGCAGACCACCCTCTGTTAATGTTCCGGTGCCACCGCCGCTGCAATGTATGCCGCGCTTAGCAGCGTGAAAATAAATGCCTGCAAAAACGCTTCCAAAAGGTGCAGAGCTTCAAACGCCGAACTAAACACAATAATGGGAATGCCGATTGTGGCTCTTAAAAAATGCGAGGACATGGAAAATGCGATGCTTACAAATACCGCCACCACCAGTGGACCGGACATCATGACGGCAAACAAACGCATGCACAAAGACAGGGGCTTGACCAGTGTGCCGAGCAATTCCAGAAACAACACCACGGGCCAAAGAAGCGCAGGCACTGCGGGCACCATGTTTTTGAAATACAGCAAAATCCCCATCACCACCGCCGCAGCCCATGCACGACGGGGTGGAACCGCCACGGAAGCATCTCCGTGGGCGTGGCCTTGACCGCCATGCGAATCTTCCGCATGATGTCCGCCCATTAAGTGTTCGCGCCGCTGCCGCACAGCCAAGATATGTTCGCCTACGCCTGAAATATGCACCAGAAAAAAAGTACACAAGGCCAGAACCATGGTCACCGACAAATTTCCCGTACTGCCGCCCCAGAATTCCGGAATATGGGTGCCCGCATAAATATTCAGGAGTGCAAAAACCTGATTTACCGGCAACATGCCCAGAAGATTCGAGAAAAGAATGAAAAAGAAGGCCGTCCACAGATACGGGGTGAAAGTGGATGACCATTTGCCCAGCATGGGAACAAAAAGTTCATTACGCAGAAAATCCATACTGGCTTCAAAGAAGTTGCCCCAGCCGTGCGGTACGGGGTTGGACTTCATCCGCCGCGCCATGGCCGGGAAAATAGCGAGCATAAGCACCGCGGAAAGCAGCATCATGAAAATATCATTGGTCAGATAAACCGGATGCCCCATCAGGCTGAAGAGCGGCTGGGAGATAATGCGGTGCGTGACAACATCATCAAGAACACTGACCGCGATCTGGGGCGTCGGCAGCGAAAACACCGAGATCGCCGGTATAGCCATTGGGATTATCAGACTTGTGGGAATCATAAGAAAACCGAGTTCCAACCGAATCCCCCGCCGAGACAATCCGCCAGAATTGCACGCAGCCGCGAGGGCCAATCCTTTTAACCTATTGGCGCTGTAACGTCAATGCGCCAAGCAATATATCTCGACATCGAAACAAGTCGGAAGACCGGCCTTGAATCTAATTTTCTCCATCCCGTATCAGCGTCCACTCTCCTGCACAGTGGAATTTTTGATAACCCAGGAAGAGGTAAAACTTTCCGTTATAAGCAAGACAAAATAAAAAGCCGCAAGCCACAAAATCAGCACAATCTTATGCAAATGTGTAGGCGCGGCAACCAAAACAATAACCGCGCCCAGGGCGGAACCGATCAGCCGGGTCATATTGGCGACCATGGCGCAACGCAGCAGCATAATAGCTCCGCGTCCCACCATGATGACCATTGGCAACACGGCCAGAAGCCCCACTGCAACAATCACCAGAGCGGCCCATAACATCTCACGTCCATACACCGCCCGGTGCGCCAACGGCAGAATCAGCAGGCCCAGCAGCATGGCCAGAAGCGTGGAGGCAATTGGTGTGGTCAACAGGCCCAGCCGCAGCCACAGCCCGCGTACCATGCGGGGCGAACCAACAGCCATTGGAGGCTTGCCGGTCGGCGGCAATTGCTCCGGCAACACCGGATCTTGAATTGTGGGCAGCTCAACCATTTGGCTTCCAATCCGCAAGTCCTTCAACCATGAAGAACAGCTTATTTATATCAATAATATTGGCGAACACTATTTCTTTTCCGAACCAAGCAGCAGCTTAATCTGCAAATACAGTTCGCCAATCACGGCCAGAATAATACACGTCACCGTCGCATATCCGGGCCAGCCGAATTTCCCATCCAGCCAATGCCCGATCAGGGCAAATATCAGGATCACGCCGAGAAATTCAACACCCATCAGGGCAAAACGGCGTGGACCAAAACTTGTACGGCTTCGGGAACTTCCCCCGTCCGATTCTTTCCGCTGGTCTTCCATGAGCCTGGCGGTATGCTGCTCCAAGCGATCCAACGCCGATTTAGCCCCACTCAGAGGCCCTTGCGGCGGATTACTTTTCTGTTCATCCCGGTCGGGCATGTAAAATTCCTCCGCCGCGCCCTTGTGAACCACAG
>JAJYPG010000178.1 GCA_021795535.1 Planctomycetota bacterium | reverse complement strand
CAACCCGACATCTGCGTGCTGCACATAGCTTGGCACACGCACACCCATCAAGCCGTCGAAGTGCCGCGGGAACCAGTCGCCTATTTCAACAGCGGTAGCTGGACTGAAATTCCTTCCACTTATCTGACGGTTGAGCAAGGACACATAAAGATATGCCTTTATGTCAACGATTATACACATGACAAACCAGTTTTGGCTGTTCCGGTTACATCCTCCTTGACTACCGCCGCCACAGTGTAATACGGAATCCCGCCGTCGCTTCAATATTAAAAACACCGCCATCCCCGCCCCACGGTTCATCTTTATCCAAACTTCTCATTCAGCGAGAGCCGCGGGCGGCCGTCAATGGCGCTTTCCCGCTTATGCCGCCGCGTAGGAACGTAAAACACCAATCACCACACCTTGAATTTTTACATCGTCATTTATATAAATCGGTTGCATGGAACTGTTGGCCGGCTGCAGACGCACACGGTCTTTTTCCTTGAAAAAGCGCTTAAGCGTTGCCGTACCGTCAGAAAGCAGCGCAACAACAATTTCACCCGCCCTGGCAGTGGAACGCTGCTCAACAATAACCATATCCCCGTCGGCAATATGGTCTTCAATCATTGAATCGCCGCGTACACGAAGTACGTATGAGCCGCGATTTGAGGCAAAAAGCTCCCCAAGATTAATTGAGTCTGGAACCTCTACAGCTTCAATCGGTCTACCTGCGGCGATGGATCCGACCAAGGGCAGCATCCCTGGACGCTCACACTCATCAGGCAGCTTCACCCCGGGTGAGAGCGTCAAAGAGCGTGCCCTGTGTGCGGACCGCCGCACCAGCTTTTTTGCGGACAGAGCCTGAACGTGCTCGAATACCGTTACCTTGGACACGCCCAGCGCGTCGGCCAGTTCCTGCATAGTCGGAGAAAAGCCCTGCCTCTGGCGATAATTTCGGATGGCGGTTAATACCGCCAACTGTTTTGGGGTGGGGGTCATGTTGCGTCTCCAGATGTAAATGATGGGGAAATGGAATGCTCTCGGACACAGAACTTTCGTCCACGGGTTGCGTCCGGAGGTTCATAACTGCCATTGCGGATGACTCACCGGCCATTGGCGAAGTAGCGGGCGATGCCGGAGAAACCGGGTATGGTATGGCCATGGTTATATCTGCAACCACGGATGTGACGGGCAATTCAGTCGGCGATTCCGCAGGTAATTTTGCACGAACATCCGCCATTGCCGCTCGTCTTTCGCCCCGTGTCCATGGCGACCATGAATCATGCTGCCCGCAAACACCGCAGGCTTCCAAGTATTCCGGGTGGACTTCAGACCGCAGTTGGCGACCCGGATGAATACCCAGAAGCCAATCGCGTAATTCTGACATTAACAGTGCAAAGCGACCCATCACGGGGCGGTCTTGTTGGGGTTGGTCTTCAAATATCGTCGGGCGATAGTTCTGCGGATACCAATCCACAATGTAATCGCCGCCGGGGCCAAAACTGCATAACGGTAACTCTGCTTTTTTAAGAGGATAACTCCACGGCGATCCGGGTTTGACCAGACGGCTGGTGTTAATGCGAAAAACTTGCAGACCCGCAGGACGCCTGCCGGAGCGGAATCGGTTCAGATTTGGAGATTTTTCCGCTGCTCTCCCAATATTATTTTTATCGCGATTGGTATCGGAATATGATCGCCCCGGCAAAACACCTGCGGATAAAGCCCGGGAAGTTTGCTGGGAGATTTGAATAACAGGATGAAGAGTGGCAACCATGGGACAGGACTCCTTTCCAGTTTCATTGCCAAAACATCAGCGGAATCGGCATCAATATTTCCAAGGGTTGCACCAGCCACGTTCCATGTGGCCAACTTGCCAACCCGGTATTCTTATCTTCGGACCGATGATACAACATTCATTAGCCTTTTTGTACGGCGTCTGTTTGGTATTGTAGCAAACATTTCCCTAACATCAATCAAAATAGATCGTTAGGAAGTTTTTTTTTCAAAATTTAAGGTAAAAAAAAGTTTTGTACAGACAAGTCATTTTCGCTGGAATTATTCATATTGGTAGAATAAATAAAGAATAGCCCTACAAAACTCTCACAATCAGCCCTATAATTCCTTGAAGAAGAGAATAATTATCGCTTTTTCGCAAATCTGGAGTTAAAGAGCTGGATATGCCGATAACATACAGTGATTTAAGGATGGCCAACGAATGCGAGATCCGCTAACAGCCTTTATGCGAAGGCTGACGCACCCTACGAAGTTTGTTCTGGTTGGATGCGCCATCCTGCTGGCGATTGCCGTGCCTTTTCTAGGCGTGTTTCGGTCCCAGGCCAGGCGCATTGACGTGGCCACACAGGAACACCGCTGGGCGGTTTTTGTCCAGCCGCTGATCCCACTGCTGAATCTAATGGAAAGGCATTATCTCCTTTTTGAAGCTCTTCGCCACGGAGACCAATCCGCCCGTGTTCCCCTTGCGAAGCTCACGCGGAAAATTAATGAAAAAATGAATGAATTCTCCCGCGTCAACGACCGCGAAGGACGCTTTCTGCATGTTCATTCATTCTGGCCGAGCATACACAGTGGCTGGAGATCACTTGTTTCCCGCGAGCCGGATGTGGAGTCTCGTGCCGCCGCAATAGATTATGCCCATATCAGCACCGGTCTATTGGATTTGCTGGTGCAGGCTTCCTATTACGCCCACCTCAGCCGCGACCGTCATCAATCCACTCGCAGCGAAATTGATATGATGCGGAATCATATTCCGGCACTGTTTCACCGCCTCGCCCGTCTGCGTGAACTTGCCTTGGACATGGAATTTGGCCGCGGAAATCCGCAACGACTGCGTTTTCAGGCGATGCAAATAGCCGCACAAATTCGTTGGAGCAGCATTTCAGCCATCACCCATGACACAGGCAAGACGTTGGCCAACAAACCCGCATATACCCACGACTTTGCCAAACCTGTGCGGGAAATGCAATACTCATCGCGGGAAATATTTGGGGACCTGGAGCGTCCCGCCCCTCCGCCCGGCGCACCGCCGCAAAACGGGGGAATGCTGCTGACAAAAGCCAATCGCATAGCCAATGCCACCACAACGCTTGCCGACCGCTGTGCAAAAAACATGATTCAGGAATTTCGAGGCCGTATCAATTCCCTCCGTTTTGAATTGTTTTATAAACTCAGCCTTATTCTGTTGGTAACCATGGTCTCGGCGTTTTTATTCCTCGCCATGTACCGTTCGCTCATCGGCGCAATAACCGAACGGCTGGGCACGGAAAAACGCCTGCGCCATGTACGCGACATGTACGCCGCCTTAAGCCAGATTAATTCCCTGATCGCACGCCGCAGACTCCAGGACAAACTGCTCACTGAAATTTGCGAAATAACAGTAAAAGCAGGCAGGTTGGAACTGGCCTTGATCGGCTTTCAGGACAAGCTCACCGAAATGCCTCGTGCCGCCGCCAGTACCGGAAAGGCTATCGGGTTTCTAACGGGTTTAACCACCGGGTCCTTGCCGTCTGTGGCTCCGGACGGACCGGCCGACGCCCCGGAAACCCAGATCGTCCGAGACCGGCTTTCCTCCGGCAACAGTCTGCCGGTCATGGAAGCGGTCGCCACAGGCAAGCCGGTGATCATCAACGATCTGTTTGCCTCCTCGGACAACCCATCGGTTCTGGGCCGATTGGAATTTTTCTCGTTGCGTTCGGTTGCGGCGTTCCCGGTGCGGCGGCGTGGCACGCCCGTGGGGGCGCTGGTTACATATTCTGCCCGGAAAAATGCGTTTGACGACCAGTTCCGCGATCTGCTGACGGAAATAGCCAACAGCATCTCATTTGCCCTTGATGATCTGGATCGTGAAAACCTGCGGCGTGCCGCCGAACAGGCGCTGCGTGATTCGGAACAGCGTTATCATCTGGTCATGGAGGGGGCTGGCGACGCCATTATTCTAATGGAGGAAACCGGAAAAATAGTGGAGGTAAACCGGCGAGCTGTCGAACAATTCGGCTATTCGCGTGAGGCTCTTCTGGCCATGCAGGGCGTTGAACTCTTTCCGCCGGAGGTGCAGCCCGAAGTGCGATCCCGCTATGAAAAACTGGTCCAAACGGGCGAACGCATAGATTCAACGACCACGGCAATCCGCCGCGATCAACGCACGTTTCCCATGGATATTGTTGAATCGCGTGTGGAATTGCAGGGGAAAAACCTGCTCCTGGCAATTTTCCGCGATATAAGCGAACGTAAAGCCGCCGAAGAGCGGATACACTATCTGGCCTATCACGATTCACTCACCGGCCTGCCCAACCGGACACTGCTTATTGACCGGCTGGAACAGGCTATCCGCCAGGCGCACCGCCACAATGCGATGCTCGGTGTTATCTTCATTGATCTGGATAACTTCAAAACCGTCAACGACACCCTCGGTCATGAATTTGGCGACGAGCTTCTGCAAAGCGCGGCCATGCGCATCCGTTCGGCGCTGCGTTCCGAGGATACCGTGGCCCGGCTTGGGGGCGATGAGTTCATTGGCCTCATCGCGGACCCGAAAACCACCGCCGATGTCGCCTATGT
>JAJYPG010000177.1 GCA_021795535.1 Planctomycetota bacterium | reverse complement strand
GAAGTTGGCGTTGCAATCCCGGCACAACAGCGTGATTATTGCTGTAGCGGAAACGTTGGGACAAATTCGTAATCCGGACGCCCAGCGTATCTTGGCGCATGCGGCTTTGAACAGCCAGTCAAATCCTGAAAGCGTCCGCTACGCTTTTTATATGAGCTTGGCCCAGTCGGCCCGTAATTTGGGCAACCATCTTGGCAGTTCGCAAATTGACAGCCTGATCCATGAGGTCTCGCATGAAACCAATGCGAAGGTGCGCTCCGCCGCCGCTGAAACGCTCGGAGCCTTGAATGTGGCCAGCAATCAGGCCTCCAAGCTGATACTCAAACAGGCGCGCTGAATTCTAATATGACACCGTCATGAAAAGCGGAACGGCATTGGGGTTGTAGTGCGATGGGCCTTGCAGCAGGGCCTGCACGCTGGCCGGGGCAATGACAATGACTTTATTGCCAACTTGGCTGATGGTGGCTTTGCCGCCATGATCCAACCATATCTTCGGCTCAACATGGTTGGTGATCAGTTGCAGAATATTGCTCTGTGCACCGTGATGATTGTTTTGTCCCGCGGACTGTTTCCCGGCATTATCGGCACCTGCGGCGGACGGTCGTGATTTTCCCGCTTTAGTGTTTTTCTTTTGAAATGAATTTGGATTTATATATCGCGGAAGATTGGCAATTAAATCCTCCAGCCAATACGTTCGCATGATCAGATGTTGATTGTCCGCAGCCTGGGTATTAATAAAAATCACATTTTGATCCGCGGAAATCACCATGCGCTCATCCGGAGCATACGCTTTGAGCGCTGCCACCAGATCCAATTTATATCCCTGTCTCGGCAAACGTAACGTTATGCGGCGGTTGGCCTTAATGCCCGCCTGGGCCATTGCGGCCCAGCCCGCTGCGACGTTGGTGTTTGTTAAATTGCTGAACGTGTTAAGCATATCCGAAAGCGTTTTGTGTTGAAAAACCACGGGCGGCAGTGTGTGTTTCAGCAGAGATGGATCGTTGAGCACAAAAATAACCTGCCCGATTTCCGCAGGCCGGTAATTCCGGTTTTTCGGTAGCGCGGCATCCGGTCGTGTTGTCGAGTGGGAGGTGCGATCGGTGTTGGTAACTCTAGCCGCGGTTTTTGCCAGCCTACCATCAGATGCGATGGATGTGGCGGCGTCCAGGCGCAACGAAGCACCCGCTACCGCGGAGCATACCACCGTAGCAAAAATAGTTCGTAAAACTGGTGCAAAGTTATTCACAACCGGACCGAAAAAAAGCAGGGGTTAAACAATCTGGAACTGGCGCCTTTCCGTCGCAGGCTGCGCCCTTCTTCGGAACGGGTCCCAATTATTTTTCCAAAACCGCCTTGCCGTCTCGCACAAACCGCCGGCTCTGCCGGCGGTGTCCCTTGGGAGCTTAGCGGAAGTTGGAAATTTGTCTTGGTGCTGTTCCTTAGTTGTTTCCGCTGATCATCTGCTGAATATAAACCGGCGCGCTGACCACAAGCTCCCGATTGAAATAAATAATGGTCGCCGGGCCGCCGTTGGAAGCCCAGATATTCGGCTGAACCGTACCCTCAATAAGTGCCACCAGCGCCTTCGCTCGCTGGGTTGTGCTTTGAACTGGGGTATTGGCGCCGCCGGATCCGCTACCGCTGAATAAATTGGAACTTGCGGCTCCGCCGCCGCCGCCGGCGGAGCCGCTGCTTACTTGTACGCCGCTGGAACTGCTTTGATTCTGTAAATTAAACGTTGGGGCGGTAAAATTCGGGACAGCCATGACCAGATCACCCACCGGATAAATCTTTGTAACCATGTGCGTGTCGGCTTCCTGACGCGTGGTAATGGTCAAGACGTTCTGGCTCACATAATCCACCAGCGCCGCGCCGGGGGATGCTTCCTCCAGCATGACGGATAAAATTTTCCGCATGGAGACATTACGCAGATGCAGGGTCATGGGCGTAATGTTGGCAATGCCCGCACCCTGAAGCGCGTTCCAATTAACAAATATGTTCGCACCGGTCATATTGCGCAAATACTGCACGGCGTCGCGCATTGGCACCGCGTGCATGACGGTGTTGGGTAATACCATATCCATCAAGGTTGCCGTTGATACTCCCTGCCTGCCGGCGGCTGAAGCCGTCGGCGCCGCAACGCCCCATGCCGTTGCCATCACCCCCGCAACACAGCTTGCAACAAGCCATTTACTGATTTGTTTTCTACCCGGAAAATGGACCATGATCAGACTCCTTTATAAAGTACACCTCAGGCCTGATAAGGAATTATATCCGGTATGATGGTACAAAGTAAATAAAATTCCGGATGCCGCTTGCGCAGCATTCGCCGGCTCTGCATTGGAGAAATTATGCCCGTTCGCGAATTATCCGTCATCGATTCCCATTATATGAATCTTGCCCTGCGATTAGCTCGGCGGGGACGTGGGTTGGTTGAGCCTAATCCCATGGTCGGCGCTGTGCTGGTGCGGAATGCAACCATCATTGGCCAAGGCTGGCATCAGATGTTTGGCGGCCCACATGCGGAAATAAACGCTCTGGCTGACGCTACCGCCGCCCCACGCAATGCCACCCTTTACGTCACGTTGGAACCCTGCTGCCACACCGGCAAGACCGGCCCCTGCACGCAGGCCATCATCGCGGCGGGAATTAAACGCGTGGTCGTGGCTATGCAGGATCCCAATGCCCTGGTGTGCGGCAAAGGAATTGCCGAGTTGCGCCGGGCCGGAATTCACGTGGACATCGGCACATTAGAGAAACAAGCCCGGGAATTGAATCGGCCTTTTATAAAATGGATCACCACGCATCAGCCCTATGTTATTGCGAAATGGGCCCAAACATTGGACGGCTGCATCGCGGACCGCAACGGCCAATCGCAATGGATCAGCTCCCCGGAATCGCGGGAATTGGTGCATCAACTCCGGGGACGAGTCGATGGCATTATGGTTGGCATTGGCACTGCTATCGCGGATGACCCCATGCTCACCGCCCGGCCGGCAAGCCGACCTATTTGCCGCACGGCTACGCGTATCATCCTCGACAGCCAATGCTCCCTGCCGTTGAATTCCCAATTGGTACGCACCGCCGCCACAACCGCCACCATGGTACTTCACCACCAATCCTTAACGGGGGCAGGCTTGCGCCGATCGCGAAAATTAGCACAACTTGGCGTACAGTGTATCGGCATTCGCGCGGATAAAAACGGCGCCGTTGACCTGTCGTGCGCGCTGACGGAATTGGGAAAGCACAACTTCACCAATATCCTGGTCGAAGGCGGTCCGAAAGTATTGGGTTCCATGCTGCAAAAAAACCTGCTGGACGAAGGCCTGGTGTTTATTGCGCCAAAACTTGCCGGCGATCAAAACGCCCGGCACGCTGTGGAAGGAATCACGTTGAAATCCATCAACCAAGCCGCCTTGCTGAAATTTGCCAAGCCCCAAAGCGTCGGCCCGGACATCCTGCTTCGCTGGCAAAACGACGAATCATAAGCAGCCACAGATCGCAAATGACTTCCCCAATAACCAGCTTGCCATATCCCCACATAGCCGCCGGCTCTGCCGGCGGTGCCGCATCAAATTACAGCGCAACACGGGAAATTATTGTGGCCCAGTTCCTGAAATCCGGCCAGCCGTCAAAACCGCCGTCAAAAACGCAACTGCCGGGGCAGAAAGTCCTGCTTCAAGGCGATCTTGGCCAGGCGGAGCGTTTCTTCCGCAACTGCGTTGGCGCGGGCGGCGCCATCCTGAAGCACGGCCAGAAGTTGTGCCGGATCATTTTCAAAAGTTAGACGCCGCTGACGCATCGGTTCAATCAGGGCTACCAGCACCTCAACGAGTTTCTTCTTGCATTCCACATCTCCGATGCCCCCGGCGCGGTATTTTTCCTCGGCTTCCTTGACCCACGCGGTATCTGGATTAAATGTTTCATGGAATATCCACAGCGGATTATTTTCCACACTGCCGGGATCGGTAGCCTTTTTCCGGTTGGGATCGGTATACATGGACATGACTTTTTTGCGGATGGTATCCGGGTCATCACTTAAATAAATGGCGTTGTTCAGAGATTTGCTCATTTTAAGTAACTGCCCGTGCGGACCGGGGCCGCCGATGCCTACGAGCCGGCGCACGCGGCCAAGTCGCGGTTCAATGACGGGGAATAATCCACCGCTTCGGACATAGTGTTCATCCGGCGTTTGTGGATCAACGCCGCAGTATATCTGGTCAAACCGCCGGGCCACTTCGCGCGTTAATTCCAAATGGGCCAGTTGGTCTTCCCCCACCGGCACCAGAGCCGGACGGAAGGCCAGGATGTCGGCAATTTG
Organism: Planctomycetota bacterium; assembly: GCA_021795535.1. The sequence continues at coordinate 238 of JAJYPG010000177.1, read as the reverse complement.
ACCAATGGGATACAGCAGGAAGCCGAAGCTGTAGCCGTCACCAAGATTTTTATCGCGGATTTCATCCTTTATTGTGGGGTTGCGCATCAGTCGGGAAAAAGGCACCAGCATGCTGAAGAAAAAAGTCAGTTCCGCAATCGCCGGTATTTCCGATTGCACAAAGATTGTGCTTTTTCCGGGATCAATGCCCGCGGCCAGATAATCGGCGGCAATGTCCAGAACGCTCTGCCGGATATCC
>JAJYPG010000176.1 GCA_021795535.1 Planctomycetota bacterium | reverse complement strand
ATACTTCTTCATGATGATCCTCCTTGATCAGAACCAATTACATCGCCAGCATCCTTGCCAGCACCACTCCTCTTATCGGACTAAACCCATCATTGCCTGTAATATCAGACGGAATGAGGCACTAGCCGCAGGTTTACACCACGCAGCTACGGGAGTTATCCCGTGGCCCGCTTAACGCGAATAAAAAACGTGACGTCCGCCGAAGCAAATAGCCTTGTCATCAAACCAGTCCAGCGAATAAGAATGGATTCTTATATCTGTAATCTCCCGACGTCGTCTCGTCGTCGTGTTGTTGCGGTAAAATCATCATCGTACTCCGCGAACTCCGCGTGACATTTTGGTTGTCGGCTACGCCGCGCTGGATTTTGTGCGTCACCCCTTTAGTATCCGCTTAGTATCCGCGCAATCCGCGATTTTGTCTTCTCGCCGTGGCCCGCTTGACCGAGAGGCGGTCATGAATGTTTTCCGTTATTCGTTATTTATGAAAATAAAGCGCCGTGGCCACGTTCGTGGCCGTTAAAACCATGTCCGCCCGCGCCTGAATGGAAGCTGCGTCATACATGCGTTTGTAATAGGCCGCCATGGTGCGGCGAAAGGCGCGATGCCGCAGCTTTTTCTCAATGGCAATCTGCGCTTTTCCGAACGGCACAACACTGTGTTTCTGTACACGTTTAACCCGAATAATTTCCACAACATCTTTCCGCGGATGATGCTTGTGAACAACCAGCATCGGCGGAGCCATCTGCCCCGCCTTCAGTGAAAACGCCACTTTGGCGATCATGGCATTGGAAAGCTCGCCACGCCGCACCATGCCCCAGTGGCCACCGTTCCCCGCCTGGCCATCAATGGAGTTGTCCTCCGCCAGAAAGGCAAAATTCGCACCTTTGCGGATGCGGCTTTCCAACTGCCGACAGTACGCCATCGCCTCATTTTGCGCCTGCACAAGTTCCGCTTTGGTCGGATGGGCAATCGGTCGGGCACCTGTCGGGTCGGCGGGGTCGCGTGGCCATTTGCGGATCACCGGATAGGTGATGGTGTAAAGATCCGCCTGCGCATGGCGTGTATAGGTCTTCAGATGTTTCTGGTAATAATGCCACATTTGCCGTCGCGTCACCACCAGATGCGGGGCAAGTTGTGCGGACATGTAATACCGCACAATAAAATTGTCGCGGTAATACCTCAGCTTTTGCGCCAGGGAACTCCCCTGCAGCCGCAGCGCACGGTCCGCCACCTCCGCCGACCCCATGTACTGCGCCACGAGTTTGGCCTTCTTCATGTCTACATACATTTGCGCCCGCTTCAGATCATCCTTGCTCAATTGATGCTTCGCGGATTGCAGCATCAGCAGATTGTCCACCTTCACCTGCAATTCCCGGCTGACCGTACGCGCGGCCTGCTGCACGAAAAATGATCGCGTGCGGCTCGCCGCCGCCTCCTGACGCAGTTCGCCGGCGATTGGACCAAGAATATCATGCACAAACAAAGGCTTGCCGTCGACCGTTCCCAAAAGTGCGGCAACCGACAAAACCTCCCCCGGCTTTATCGAGGAATTCGCCCGAATAACCGGTGCTCTCCCACCCAGGGAAGCAAGCTGGGATGCCGCCGCCACGGACGCCTTGCCCGCCACCCCCTCTCCTTTAACGTTCGGCGTTGCCAGTGGTTGCGGTAACGCCGTAATCGGGACTTCAGGCATGGTCGCGGGCGCGTCCGGGCTGATAAACGAAGTTGGGGCGATCTCCGGCGCGGTTTTCGCCATCGGACCGACGCAGCCGGTCAAAAGCAAAACCGCAACGCTGGCCACAACTGTGCCAATAAGCCGCCAAAGATGGTTTGAATCAATTCGTGAGTTGATGAGAATCATTGAATGTGTCCAGTCTTCCAAAGTGCCCGCCAGCGTGTGCCAAGCGGACTTTTTTCAAACGCCTGCGGCACGCCATACCGCCGCCTGTTTATCTTATTGGAACATAAACGCACCGGAATTACAAAGTCTTTGCCGTGGGTTATGCCGGGTGCGTAACACTTCCGGCCAGTTGGCTCCGGACGTTACTGAGGGAAAAAACGCATCACGTCATTTTTTTTGAATATCAATGGTCCAGCCGGCGTTGGCTGGTGGTGGTGAAAGGTGGAAATTGTGGTGGAACGGGGTATTTATCTTTACATGCGTAAGCACCGCCAGGGTTGGGGTTGAATCAGGATCAATTCGTAAAATGCGCACCGGCAAATCCAATTCAGGGTCAATCCAAAGTTCCAGCCGCCGGAACGTAAAGGCGTGGCGGTCGCGTGGCACAAGCCGCAGATGTATCAGCCCCCCCCCTTTTTTGGTTGGTTTGATGAGTGAAACAATAAACTCCTTTTCCGCCACCTTGGGATTTTGGCCGATGGGAATGGGGATCGGCCCCTGACCGAGTTTAAGCGGGTTGAAGCGTTTTCCTGGGAGGGCAATCCGGGTTTTGCGGAAAATTTTCGCCGCGCCATCGCGGTCAATCAGCCAACGGCCATCAAATACAATATCGTGGTCGGCATGCCTGCGGGCAATGGCGCCGTCCACCACCAGAATATTGAAGCGAATATCGAAACGTGTGCGTCCCTTGCTTCGCTGATACCATATTTTTCCAATGTTTATGTCTTTTTCATCGGTACGCAAATGATGAATGCTCATACGGATATCCGCGGAAAAATTTTTCAGGGTTTTGCCCCGCTCGTCCAGCCGTTGCAGCCAGATTTTCACGGATGCATTGCCTGGTGCGGATTGAGCGGAGGCCACAGGCGTTACGACAACGGACGGGTGCGGGGCTGCGGCAGTTGTCTGCGCGCGGCACTGTGGTACGGCCATGGACCAGCCCCCAACAAGCAACGCCGCCACGCCGACGAATTTGGCGGTTTTTATAGGCGAAAACAGCGCCGAATCGTGCCGGGAATTTACAAATGACATTGAATACTCCCCGCTCCCCGGGCGGATAAAATGGCCGGGCGGCGAAACTTTTCCGGCGACTCCACCAATTCCACAATGTGCTCAAGGCGGGAAACATGAAACGTGGCCTGATGGGCAAAATCGGGCAGGGATTTTTCCGATTCCACCAGCAAAACACTCTCCACGCCCGCGGCGGAGGCTACCTGAAGATCAAAAACATAATCTCCAACCATAAGCGTACGCGCCGGCGTCACGCCAAAGTGTCGCGTAATCATCCAGATGCTTTCCGGATGCGGCTTGGCCGGGGGTTGGTCGCGCGAGACTACCATATCAAAAACCAGTTGATGGCGGGCGATAATCTGATGCGCGCTTTTGCCGCTGTTGCGGGTCAGAAGTGCGGTGCGAATACCGCAAGCCCGCAGACGAGCCAATGTCTCCAGCGCCCCGGAACGCAGTGTGGAGGTCGCCGCCGCCTGATGCTCATAACGCTCCAGCACACTGCGGGCGGGACCGCGGTCCTGTGGAAGCAGGGTGTCAATCCATTCTATAACCGGGGTTCGCCTGGTAAGGCCCAGTTCCCGGTGCAAAGATTCAAAGTCCAGGGCATCGTGGGTAAGTGTCCCATCCATATCAAAAATGACCAGTCCATACAACATTCAAGCGGCTCCAAAACATCTTCGTTTATTATATACCGCATGAGGCTATGGATGATACTTGTCGTCCCCAAAACTGGAAGCGATCTGCCAATTTTTCTGGCAGCGGGCAAAATACCCGCATCGTGGCCTAATATCGATGCCGAAACTATGCCAAGAACGACGAAAGGCGGCTGAGGACAGCCGCGATCCCAGGACAATCCTCAATCCGCCAGAAAAATTGGCAGCCCCCTGGATCGGGGGCGAAACAAAATCAGCCGGGGCCTTGTTCCGCGGCACAGCTTGTTCTACACTTAAACAAGTGATTGAGGAAAAAGGACTGCACTATGGAAAATATCATTCGCGGTAAAGCCTACGTTCTTGGCGATAATGTGGATACCGATCAAATTATTCCCGCAAAATTCCTGAGCTACAATCCATCCGATCCGGCGGAACGCCGCTATTTTGGCATGTATGCAATGGACGGGGTTCCCGCCGGCCAGATGGGACTGCCCAGCGGCAATACCCGTTTTGTACGACCCAATGAATTCAAGACTGATTACACCATAGTGGTGGGTGGCCGAAATTTCGGCTGCGGCAGTTCGCGTGAACACGCTCCCCTGGCCATTGCTGAAGCGGGTGCCACAGTTGTTATTGCCGAGTTTTATGCCCGCATATTCTTCCGCAACTGCGTCAATGGCGGGTATCTGGTACCCTGCGAGTCGGTGGAGAGACTGGTGGATAAAATTCATACCGGTGATGAACTGATTGTGAATCTGGATGACAGCACAGTCACAAATGTCACGCGGAAAACCACGCACGCGCTAAAGCCACTGGGCGATGTCGCCCCGATTATAGAAGCTGGCGGCGTGTTTCAATATGCCCGCGAGGCGGGCATGCTTAAATCCTGAACTTTTGAATCACCCGGAAAAAACTGATGAAAATTCTTCTTGTCGGTTCCGGCGGGCGCGAACACGCCATGGCGTGGAAAATAAAAGCCAGCCCGCTTTGCACCACTTTGTT
>JAJYPG010000175.1 GCA_021795535.1 Planctomycetota bacterium | reverse complement strand
TTCTGAAGTTCAAAAAATCGCTTTTCGCCGGGGCGCTGGATTCGGGCGACCCGGAGGTATTCATGGGCGGTTCGCGCCTTAAGAAATTTATGGACTCGGTGGAACAGACGACCGGTTCGATCCCCGACCCTATGGATCAGCAGGATGATACCGGCACAACCGCCCAGTCCGCCGCAACAACTGACACGCCCACGACAGCCGGCGCGGCCGAGGCGGTGGTTAAAACCAATGCCGCGGACGCCCATGGCGGTAGCGGCGGCGGCGGGGTTGAGCCATCTTCCGGTACGCCACAGGCAACACAGCCGGACCCGCTAGGCGGCCTGTTGCAAATGGGCTTGAGCCTGCTGGAGGAATTGGCAAAACAGTCGCGTGCCGGCACCTCGACGGATGGCGCGGGCATGGAAAAACCACGAGAGGTCATCACTGGTTCGGGTGCTGGTTTGAAGTGGGTGCATCGTGATTCAGACACTGGGGAATCTTATATGAAAATTCCAATGCCGACGCCGGAAGTTCTGGAGAAAGCGCTTTCCACCATCAGTTCACTGCTGGAAGGATTCCGCGGCCATCGCCGATAAGAAATGGTACGCGGGTTGGCCCAACTGCTCCAGTGCGGAGCGGCGCACAAGGCGTATCGCTCTATAGAGGCCGATCCTGTTCGTCGGAACCGTGTGTGTAGGGGCTGATTGTTGAGGCAGCGCGCCGTGCGGGTGGACAAGTTGCGGGACCGAGGGGCTGTGGAAATATTTTTCCGTATTTTTACAGGGCTGGTTCCACGGGAATTTGCAGTGCGGCGGCGACGTTGGCGTTGGTGATGCGCCCGGCCCGCATGTTCAGGCCGGCGGCCAGGCCCGGGTCTTTTCCGGCGGCGGCCTGCCAACCATGATCGGCAATGCTGGCGGCATAAGGAAAGGTGGCGTTGCACAAGGCCCAGGTGCTGGTGCGGCCCACGGCGCCCGGCATGTTGGTCACGCAATAATGCACCACGCCATCTATCAGATAGGTGGGAGCCTGATGCGTGGTCGGACGGCTGGTTTCCACGCAGCCGCCCTGGTCAATGGCCACATCCACTATCACACTTCCGGTCACCATGCGTTTGAGATCGGCGGCAGAAACCAGTCGCGGCGCCCGGGCACCGGCAATCAGCACGGCACCAACCACCAGATCCGCCTGTTCCAAAGCGTCGCGCAGGGAGTGTATATCGGAAAAAACAGTGGTGACATTGGCGGGCATTACATCGGCCAGATACCGCAGGCGTGGCAGATTGATATCCATAAGCGTTACACGGGCACCAAGGCCAGCCGCCACGCGCGCCGCGTTTTGCCCCACCACACCCGCGCCCAGAATGACCACGCGGGCGGGAGCCACACCCGGCACACCGCCCAGCAGAATGCCGCGCCCCATCATCGGTTTCTCCAGGTATTTGGCGCCTTCCTGAATGGACATCTTCCCGGCAATTTCACTCATGGGTGTCAGGCAGGGGAGTTGGCCGGTTTTGTCGGTAATGGTTTCGTAAGCAACGGCCATGATACCGGCTTTCAGGCAGGCATCGGCCATGGGGCGGGCGGCGGCGAAGTGAAAATAGGTAAGCAGAATCTGGCCTTGCCGCATGAATGAATACTCCGATTCCTGCGGTTCTTTTACCTTTATAACAAGTTCCGCCTTATGCCATATATCAGCTGGGCTTTCCACAATTGTTGCACCCGCGGCGGAGTAATCATCATCGGTTATTCCGCTGCCCAGACCGGCCCGGGTTTGAATAAGCACGGTATGCCCACGGCTGGATAAATGTTCCACGCCGGCGGGAATGATGGCGACGCGGTATTCATCGGACTTCACTTCTTTTGGGATGCCAATAATCATGCGTAATACTATACCGATAAAGCAGGCAAATACAGCGCGACAGATGGATTCGCCAGATTAAGGCGTGGCAATTTTTCCGGGCGGGGCGGAAAGTGGCTGTTTTTGGCTTAAAATACATTCCAAAAACACGTTCGACGAACTGACGAAATGCGACTGAGGACAGCCGCGATCCCATAGGCCCGGAAAAATTGCCGCACGCATTGCGTTAAATTTTGACTGTCTCATTTGGTCAATTGCGATTCCGGCGTTAAAGTATCCTTCGATATTTGCAACCAGCGGCTTTCGCGGGCGATGAAGCTCCCGCAGGCCGCAACAATAAAGGACGTTTTTCATGGCCAAAGTAAACCGCAAAGACCTGCTTAAAGAGAAGATTGAGCATTTTGACATCACCAGCCAGCCGGGCATTGTGCCGCTGGTGGAGGAAATGAAGTCGATGGCGTTTTCCTCGCGTGACTTGTATCGTGCGGCGGACATTTTCGACCGCATGTTGCGTGATACCGAATGTGCAGTCATTCTTACCCTGGCCGGGTCACTTATTTCCGCAGGTCTGAAAAAGGTGATTGTGGACCTTCTGAAAAACAATATGGTGGATGCGATTGTCTCCACCGGAGCCAATATTGTGGATCAGGATTTTTTTGAGGCCATGGGCTTCCGGCACTATGTCGGCTCGCAATATGCCGACGACACGGTTCTGCGCGACCTGCATATTGACCGCATTTATGACACCTATATTGATGAAGATGAGCTGCGTGTCTGCGATGACACCTCGCGCTTGATTGCGGATTCCCTGCCACCTGGCCTCTATTCCAGCCGCGAATTCATTCGTGAAATGGGGCGCTATCTGGCTAAAAACGCGAAAGACAAAAACAGCATTGTGCTGACGGCGTTTGACAAGGGTGTTCCCATTTTCTGCCCGGCATTTTCGGATTGCTCCGCGGGCTTTGGCCTTGTTGTCCACCAGCTTAATCGCCCGCAGGCGCATGTGAGCATTTATTCCGCCAAGGATTTCCGCGAAATAACCCAGATCAAGATGATGAACCGTGAAACCGGCATCTTCATGATTGGTGGCGGTGTGCCGAAAAACTTCACCCAGGATATTGTTGTGGCGGCGGAAATTCTGGGTGCCGACGCTCCCATGCACAAATACGCCATTCAAATTACCGTCGCCGACGTACGCGATGGCGCACTTTCCAGTTCCACCCTGCGCGAAGCCAGCAGTTGGGGAAAAGTGGACATTCTTTTTGAACAAATGGTCTATTCCGAAGCGACCATCGCTTTTCCGCTTATTGCGGGTTATGGCTATCACAAGAAAGGCTGGAAGAACCGTAAAGCCAAAGATTTTTCCGGCAAGCTTGATGCGCTGAACCGTGGGGCGGGAATGCCCCAGCCCAAGGTACAAAAAGTGCGTGCCGCCAGCGAAACCGGAAAAAGAAAAACCGGTAAGGGTGGCAGGGTTTCCGTCTAAACTGGTGGCGTGAAATGCGTTAAACCGCGCGTTGGCCGCAGATGCGCACCGCGGTCAAATAATCTAAAAGGATACCGGTCTGGCCGGGCGTATGCGCGGGTGAAAATCCCGTCAGGCTGACAGGCAATGCTTCTGTTGATGCGGCCAGAGTCCGTTTAGGTGCGACACGATTTTGGCCGCTGCGTGATCTGGATTCCGATATGAGCGGATAGTCTGTTCGCTTGCGATCCGCGGTGGAACCCTTCGATAAATGTATGCCGCGAAGGAATCCGTGCGATTTAATATCACTATCTCCGGCGGCATGACGCTGCCGTACCGGTGCATGGCCAGAGTGGCTGCGGCCTTGCGATGGTGCAAAAAGCTGGTGTAACTGGGGCTGTAAATCATACTGCTCCACCAGCACATTGCTCAGACCGGCCCTATGCAGAAGTTTCACATAGCTTGCCGGCTCAATGGCACCCGAAAGGCCATAGCTGTGTGCGGCCAGTGGTTCGACAAGTTCCGGCGGGAGCAGCCGCTTGACGGCCACATCATGCAGAACCATGTTTCCCCCTGGTTTAAGCACACGAACAATTTCCCGCAGCACGGCCATGCGGCTTCCCGCCATGCAGACAAGCGCTCCACTTAATACACAGTCGCATGACGCGGTCGGCAGCGGAATCGAATCCACGCGGCATAGATAAAATTCGACATTTGTCACTCCGGCGTCCACTGCGCCACTTCGGCCATCCGCAATGGCCACCGGATTGGCATCAATGCTGACAACCCGTCCTCCGGGCTGCACCAAATTCGCAATTTCCAGAGTTTTGCAGGAATCAGAACAGCCAATCTGCACCACCACCTGACCGGGTTCAAGCAAGGCCAAATCTGTTTTCGAATCCATTGATTCTTCACAAATGGATTCAATTGATGCGGGAATATTTTCCTTTTTCATCCGGTCAAGCGAAGCTTTGAGAGAGGAAACCAGAAGCGACGTAATTTTCCGTGTTCCCCAGCCCTTGCCAGGCGTGGAAGGGGGATATGCCAGTCTTTCGTTGGAATTCGTGGCGAGTTTTGTCGTCATAGCCACTCCGCGGAGGGCATATAAACCCGATCACCAATAACACGAGCAAAAAAAACAAGTTTACAAATATCTATATAAAGATGATTGAACAGGCAAGACGGTTTGCTTTTGCCGCTGTTATACTTTTCACAGGTTTTACGCAAAAAAGCTCTCCATAATCAACCGATCAAGCCCCGGTTTGG
>JAJYPG010000174.1 GCA_021795535.1 Planctomycetota bacterium | reverse complement strand
TCCGCACCGCCTGTTCCCGGGGCACCAACGCACGGTTTGCCGCCAACGGGGCACGACAACCCGCCAGCAAAAGCACTGCGAGGGCGACGAAAAACAATCCAAAACGTTTCAGCGAGAGCATAAAGAAACCTCCAGATAAATTTGTTCAAGCGTGGTAGTCATTCATGAGGCATTTCGGAACATGAAAAACTGTTCAATGAGGCTGTGCGGCGAGGTAGTTTCCGTAGCCAACCATGAGTGTCGAACCGACCAGCACCAGCAGCCCCAGCGTGATGAGAATGTACGTGCGGTGACTTGAGCCTTTCCATTCCCTCAGGGACAGCCCCCAAAGCGTTGAAAAAATGATAATGCTGGCCATGTGCAGTGTCCAACTGCTGAACTTGTAGCGCCCCATCTGGCTTTCGCCCATCGTGTAAAAAAAGAATTGCAGATACCACAACGTTCCGGCCAATGCACAAAATGTGTAATTGTTCAGAAGCGGCACTCGTAAGCCGATATCTTGATTTTTCCCAATGGAAACCGCGGCAGTTTTCACCACGGGCAGGTGTGTGGCCATCTCTGTCGCGGGGGCATCAATGGCGTTTTCAATGATCGGGCCGTTCACGGAAGCCCGGGAATATTGTGTCCGCAGAACGTATTGTTTCCATGTGTGGTTTTTAAAATTCAGCAGCGCACACCAGATAAAATTGCTCGTAAAACCGCCCAAAAGTACCACTATCAATGTCGGAAGGCCATCCCATATTTTTGCCGAGTGCATGGTCACGGCTATATCTGAAATCGGCTTGCCGGCTGAAAGACCAAATGCAAAGCATGCGCTCATGATGCCCGAAAACACGGCGACCAGAATTCCTTTGGAAAAATTAAACTCTTTAATTGTGGATGTTTTTTGATCCTCGGACATTTCCCTTTCTTTGCTCATGCCTGCGGCCCCCGCGATGGCGATTCCCAGCAGGCATACACCGACGCCGACAAGGATAATCCGTCCAGAACTGGTCATCAGCAACTTCTGCGCGAAGGTGCCGTGATAAAGTGGCGGAATCAATGTGCCAAAGGCCGCACAGAATCCCAGCGCTACCGCCATTCCCAGGGACATCCCCAGGTAACGCATTGTCAAGCCGAATGTCAGGCCGCCCAATCCCCACATCACGCCCCAGAAGTAAGTCCAGCAAAGCGTGGGAACCGGTGTCTGGGTTAACACTGCGGCCAGGTGCGGCGTAAAAATCAGGGCAGCAATCCATGGCACAATGATCCAACTAAAAGTTCCGCCGACCAGCCAATATGTTTCCCACGCCCATTTGCTTACGCGACGGTACGGCACATAGAAGCTGGCACAGGCCAGACCGCCGAGCCAATGGTAAACCACTCCGATGAGAGGATTCGCACTCATCAAAAACAACCACCTTTCAAAAGAGCTTTTACAAATGGACCTGTTTTTTCCGCGGCCATTCCCAAGTCGTCCGACCTGCTCGGCAAGAGATCGCATCCATGCCGTTTCATTCGTCATCAGGTTAAGGGCAGATGGCAATTTTCTTGGCAACGCCGTCGTCTGGGCGTTTCCGGATGTTTTTCGGTTCAACTTGTCGCGAATTTTCCATCGACCACCGGATTTATCAGGATGCCAATCTTGTCTATACGAACTTCCACGGTATCCCCGGCCAACAGCCAACGCGGGGGGTGGCGGGCCATTCCCACGCCTTCCGGAGTGCCGGTAAGAATCACCGTGCCCGGTAAAAGCGTGGTGGAGTAGGAAAGAAATTCTATTAACTCCGTCACGGCGAAAATCATGTCGGCGGTATTGGAACGCTGAAGTATCTGGCCATTGACGCGGGTTTCAATCGTCAAAGTGTTCGGATCGCCGAGCTCGTCAGGTGTGACTATAGCAGGTCCCAACGGGCAGAATGTGTCGAAACTCTTGCCGCGGCACCACTGCGAACCGCCCCACTTAAGTTGCCAATCACGGGCGGATACGTCATTGGCGGCGGTAAACCCAAGCACGTAATCAAGCGCTCGGGCGGCACTCACATTTTTGGCCCGTTTGCCGATCACCACCCCCAATTCGCATTCATAATCCACCTGCGTGCCGGCGGTATGCCGCGGCAGTTCGATAGGATCGTGCGGATTCTGGATAGAGGCGGCGTTTTTCATGAACACAATGGGATAATCCGCAATGCGCGAATTGGTTTCCAGCGCATGGCGGTGATAGTTCAGGCCGATGCACAGAATGGCCCGGGGAAGCAGAGGGCAGAGGAGTTTGCCTACGGTTAGTGTCTCGTGGGTTACAGTGAAATTGGCAAAAATATTGCCTTCAATGCGCAAAGCCCTGCCATCTGGCTCCAGGGACCCGGTGTGAATTTGCCCTGCAGAATCCTGAAAACGAATGATTTTCATCGGTAAAAACTCCTATTAATGCCCCAACCCCATCCGGTTCCACTTTCCAGAATAACCAAACGTTTTAACGATCGACGGCTGATTTTGCATACCAAACGTTCACATACGTTGGCGAGATTCCGCCAAAATTTTCGGGCATATCTGACACAACCGGCGCACCGGGATGAATGAATGAATAAATGCTTCATAGCCGATAAAATCCTACCGCATTGTTATGGAAAAGTTTTTGAATCTGTGTTCGCGAAGCGCCGCGCACTGCCCACTGCAACGTCGCCACCCAGCGCGGGTACTCTGTGGCTTGACATGCCACCGGCCAGTCGCCCCCAAACATCACTCGATCCCAACCAAAACAATCCAGAGCATGATCAACATAGGTTTTAATTTGCTCCCGAGTCCATTTTTGGCAGTCCGCTTCGGTAGCCAGGCCGGATATTTTACACCAGGTGTTGGGCTGGGCGGCGAGCTCTCGCAAACAGGTTTTCCACGGCTCCATGAGGCCTTCCTTGATGAATGGCTTGCCAACATGATCGAGAATGAAACGCACCCGTGGGCAGCGTCGGACAAGCTCAAGAATGTTTCTGAATTGCTCGTCCCCCTTGACGCAAATCTCGAAGTGCAAGTCGAACTGGGCCAGTAACCGCACGCCGCGGATGAAATCCGGGCGTAGGCAAAAGTTCCCATCGGATTCAAACTGAATGATCCGACGGATACCTTTAACCATGTTGTGCGCTGCCAGTCCCGCCAGTTCCGCGCGGACCGCCGCGCCTTTCTCCAAGGGTGCCCAAGGTACAATGCCTTGGATCCGCGGATCATCCTGGGCCAGTGATAACACCCATTCCACATCCCGCTGATACTGCAGCGGTTCACATTCACACTGCACAAAAATCATTTTTTCCACCCGCACCGGTTCGCAAGCCTGTTTGTAGTCAGCCAATAGATAAGGCCTGTTCAGCCCAGGAATGTTATCCAACCACGGATAGCGGAGGACTTTCGGATTCCATAAATGCAGATGCGTGTCGATAATGGGGAAATCAATCATAACGTGCCGCCGTATCCTTTCATTGGGCCAGGTAACCGCCGTCCACGATGACATCGCTTCCCGTCATAAATGACGAATCGTCGCCGGCCAGGAACGCCACCACTGCCGCGACCTCCTCGGGACGTCCCTGGCGATTGAGTAGATGCATGGCCGACGCACGCCGGTTCTCTTCTTCGATGTTCTTGCCTAAAGCGCTGCAGGAGTTTACAAACGCCGAAGTGTAGATGTAGCCGGGGCAAATCGTGTTGACCCGGATGCCAAACGCCGCGAGATCCTTCGCCCAGCATTTCGTCAGACCGCGGATGGCGAATTTCGTGGCGTTATAGGTGGCAAAATTCTCCTGGCCGACGAATCCACTGACCGATGAAAAGTTGATAATACTGCCGCCGCCGATAGCCTTCATCCCCGGCACGACGTGCTTGGCCATCAATGACGCACCCGCGATGTTCACGCGACATATTTTCTCCCAATCCGCCGCGGTTGCCTCAATGCCCTTGAAGAGAAAATACGTCGCGCAGTTGACAAGAACAGGGGCGGTTCCGAGTCGGAGTTGCACTGCCGCGCACGCCTTTTTCACTTCACCTTCGTCGCCGACGTCCACTCGAAAATAAGCCGCGCCCATCTTTTCCGCTTTCCCATCATCATCGGGTTTCTGATCAAATAATGCCACCTTACATCCCTCCTCAATTAAACGCATTCCACAGGCGTAGCCGAGGTCTCCCAGACCGCCAGTGATGATGGCTACACGGTTCTTGAGTCCTCTCATGGTCGGTTCTCCAGTGTTGCTTCAAAGCGATACTCGCCCGGTGTTGAGCCGAAGTTAGTACATTGAGTCTGTTCGATTTTACCGTCGCGGATTATTCTCATGGACTTACCTGATTTTTGAGAGGTTGACCACGCAGGCCGCGCACGATCTCCTCTGCCGCCAGCCGCTGTAATTGTGGCACACTGGCCTCGCTGTACCACGCCACATGGGAGGTAAGCAGGGCATGAGGCGCTTTCCGCAGGGGATGATCGGCGGGTAGAGGTTCGGTTTCGAAAACGTCCACTCCAGCACCGCCGATACGCCCCGTCTGTAATGCGTCGGCCAGCGCCAGCGTGTCGATCAAGCCGCCGCGAGCGGTGTTGACAATAATCGCGGTCGTTTTCATTTGCGACAGGCGTGCCGCATTCA
>JAJYPG010000173.1 GCA_021795535.1 Planctomycetota bacterium | reverse complement strand
ATATTCCGTGCGCATTTCCCCTGTCATCCAATAACCCAGCAAATCCGGCATGAAAAGCAGATGCCGTGCCTGGGCCAGCAGCTCCGGGTTTTTTCTCGCCACCGCCAATAGCTGGAAAAGTGTGTTAAACGCCATCGTCTGGCTGCCGGTTATGCCAAAAACTTTTTCCGCACTTATGCCGTGAAAAAAAACATCCACCATGCCATCTGTGCGGCTGTCGCGGTAATGCACCGGATTGCCAAGCAGTTCGCCATGCTGGTCCATCAGGCCGAAATCAACACCCCAAGTGTCGATGCCAATCCCGGCAATTGTCGGGTTGTCTTCCATGGCATGGGCAATCCCGGCTTGAATTTCGCTCCATAGCCGTAAAATATCCCAGTGTAGGGTTTCACGTGTGCGGACCGCTCCGTTGGGGAAGCGGTGCATCTCCTTAAGGAAAATTCCTGAATCCCCCAATGTGCCCAGCATAACCCGTCCGGATTCCGCCCCCAGGTCCACCGCTATATATTGTTGTTCCATCATATCATCAACCTTGTATTGTTCCTCAAAGCAATGCAAATAGTACCGCGCTGCAAAAGCTGGAGCCAGTGCCCGGTAAATTTGAAATCTCAAATCCCTCTTCCGCTGAATGTCATATGTCATATTCTCTATACAAGATGTCTTTATAATCTTACCTGATATAAAAGAAATGAGCCATTGGTTCCGATACTCATCGGGATGTCTTGTTGGATACCCTCCCATGGTTCGCCGTAAAACAATACGTCATCCGGAATGCCGAGACACGCAGCGTATGACGTATGTTGAGAAGTGATTCCGATATCAATCCGCGTTGGCAAGCTGCAATATCCGCCGCCAATGTTCCGGCGGAACCGCCATGACCGATAGCCGGCCAAGGCGCAGCAGATCCCATCCTGAAAAGTGGCTGTCCGCTTTTATTTCGGCCAGTGTGACCGGCTTTTTCAGTGGTTCTTCCGGAACCAGGTCCACCACCACGAGCTTCGCCTCTTTTTCCTTTGGATTGGGATACGCGTCGGATGCAACTGCGGCAATGCCCACCACACGGCGTTCTTCTCCGGTGTGGTAAATAAACGCCTTGTCGCCTTTTTTTATCTGTCGCAGATGTTTCAATGCCAGATTGTTTGACACACCGTCCCATACGGTTCGCCTGTCGAGCATCAGATCGGAAAAATTATAGTTGTCCGGTTCAGTTTTAAGTAGCCAGAATGCCATGGAAATGTCCTTGTTCTTATTGAATGGGTGGATGGCTGGAAGGGGAATTTTCGCCCGCATCCTTTTGCGGATGATCCAACTGCGGGGAAATAGATGGGGGGGGATCAAACGTGGTGGTCGGGGCGTTTGCCGAAGGCGGTGCATCATTGCTTATGGAATGCTCCGCACCTGCTTGCTTCGCAGCCGCCGGAGACGGATTGGCAATGTCCGCGGCAGCCGCGTTTCCAAGCTGATTATCAGTCTTCTGGTTCGGAGGGACCACTGTATTGTTGCCCGGATGACTACTGGAATGATTGTCCTTAGGCTTCTGGTCCGGGCCACGCTGCGGCGGTATTGGACCGCGTGGGGCACCAGGCCGCGAATTGCGATTACCACTATTTGGGCCAGGATGAGTTCCCACGTTTTGCGGCGAGCGCTGTGGCTGGCCGCCGGGACCCGCGGGGTTGGCGGGTGGAGCGGGAGTACGGTCTGTATCGCCAGGGAATTGCATCACCCGGCCACTGGGCAGCTTGGGCCGAGGTACATTAAATTCTTCGATATTTTCCATTGGGACGGCAACCTGTGACCCATCGTCATATCGCAAAAGGACAAGTTGTGTCAGGATTTGACTGTCCACCACCCAGCCTTCGCCTTGCGGCGTTCGGACGCGGGAATTTTTGGCGGGCAGTTTTTTTCGGAGTTCTTCGTACGTCTGGTCTTCATAACGCAGGCAACACATAAGCCGCCCGCAGCGTCCGTTAATTTTCACCGGATCAAGAGTGGCTCGCTGAACTTTGGCGGACCGCATGGAAATGGGCGTGAGAACCTTGAGAAATTGTTTGCAGCAGCAGTGCTGACCGCATTTATCGTAATCAGCCACCAGGCGGGCTTCATCGCGTGTCCCAACCTGGCAAAGTTCAATGCGCGAATGAGTCTTTTGTGCCAAATCGCGTACCAGAGAGCGGAAATCAACGCGGTGCTCGCTGGTAAAATAGAACATGATGCGTTCGCCGCCCAGCAGGTATTCCACATCCACTATTTTCATTGGAATTTTATGTTGCTGCACCAGCTCCCGGGCCATGGTGAAGTTCGCGGGCTTTTGCTCATCAAGTCGCCGCTGGCGGGCAAGATCCTGCGCGGTAGCCACGCGTAAAATACGGCCTGTATCGGAAAATGGGAATTTTTCTCCGCCGGATTGGGCAATATAATCCAGCAGTTTGTCGCGGGTAATGGATTTGCCGCATCCGCCATTACCGCAAACAGTAGTTAACATTTCTGCCAATTCGGTGCCGCGGTTGGTGCGAATGACCAGCTTGGAGCCGCACCCGACTTTGGTTTTAAGATCGCTTTGAAATTCCCCTATTTCCCTCAGATAGCCATAACGAACCACCATGGTTTTGGGAGGCAGTGGTTCAGGTTCCTTTGCCTCCAGCGGCATAATTTCCAAAGATAAAACCATACACCCTCAAAGTTATTCGCAACATCAATAGGCTTGCCGGGAGTTCCAGCGACACTATTGTAACCCGGAACTGCGATAATCAACAAGTTTGCTGGGACCACTAATTGGGTGCCCTCGCCTTTTTTGTTGGGAACCCTAAAAGCTCCATCGTGTCTACAGACACTGCTCTGGGATCGCGGTGTTCACGCCCGCTTCTGGTCGGCAACGGTTCACGATTTTAAGCTCAAAGAGCTATTCCGTAAGCAGCTTCGCGAACCCCTATAAAAACGGGCATCTGTCTTGTAATTAGCTGGCCGAGTCTCGTGTACGCGAATAATACCACTCTATTTTCATGCTCCGGGGTGTCCAGAGCACCGGATATGACAGCCTGTTGATAGCCAGTATTACGCAAAAGTGGGCTAAATATGGGAAAAAGTGTTCTAAACGAACGGTTTTGCGTGTTATAGGGTGTTTTCAGGGTTTTTTATTTTTTATGCCATTTTTTTATGGCTATTGGCCTTGCTCTATGCTAAGCTCAATTACGGTTTTCAGTGTGGGATAACCATGTCTGATAACTGTTGTTCTTCCCGCCAGGATGGCTGGGTGAAAGCCTGTGGTGGATTACCGCCAAAAGGCTCTGTTTATCTTCTGTGCCTGCAAGGACGCCAAGGCTATGGATGTGCTTTGGAGAGACTTTGCATGCGTCATTCACGCAGTCTTACAAGCAGTGAGAACTGGGAACTCGCCACCATGCTGGCCATTATTGTGCTGGTGTTGGTGGGTGTGACCTTGTGCTGGCGGCTGGGTAAATTCCCCCAGCTTTGGGCCGCTTTGCCGGAGACGTCGACTGTGGCACCAGTGGCTTTACCGGACGGCAATCGTCTGCCGGTCCAGTTTGCTTCCCAAGCGGAATCTCCGCTGCGCGTGGCCATGCCCAATTACCAGAAACCTACTCCCGCAGGCCAACTGTGGATGGCGGCCTATCCCATTCATGTTCGCCACCATCATCCCCGTCCGACGGATGCCTATTGGTATCACGGGCGGAAATATGTTTACTGGAAGACCCTTTTCCTGCGTGTGACCAGCTATGCTCCGGATCGCCGCTGCTGTTGGCCTTATAACGGCACGACCACGGCATCTGGTAAAAGTGTTTGGACCAATGATGGTCACCTGGTGGCCGCAGATACACATCTGATACCTTTCAATTGCATGGTTCGCGTGCCGGGATATGACCATAATCATCCGGTGCCGGTGCTGGATCGGGGCGGGGCTATTCAAGGCTATCGGCTTGATGTATTGCTGCCCACATTCTGGCAGGCGCAGCATTGGGGCGCAAAGTTGTTGCGGGTGAAGATTTATCAGCCTGCCTATTGATATTCGCTGAGGCTTGCTTCATACTCGATGGCATGACCACGAAACTAATTGTAAATGCGGATGATTTCGGTTTTTCCGCTGGTGTTACTGATGGAATCATTCACGCCCATGAAGCAGGAATTCTTACTAGTACAACACTGATGACGACCATGCCTGATGCGCGTCGTGCCATTGAGTTGGCCCGCCGAACCCCGACGCTGGGAGTCGGAATTCATTTGTGTCTGACCCAAGGGACTCCGCTGGGCGGGTTTGAAGGTCCGCTTTTTACCCACACGGGAGAGTTTCCCCGCCGAGTATGGAGACTTTTATTACGCATTGGACGCGACCAGGCTGTACTAAGACACATTCGTCGTGAATGGGAGGCGCAAATCAACTCTGCTTTGTCGCAGGGGCTGTATCTGAGTCATCTGGATTCGCACAAACACATTCACCATTGGCCGCCTCTGGCGGATATAGCCCTTGATCTGGCGCGGCAATTTGGAATCCGTAACATTCGCTGCGCCCGCGAGCGGCCCATAGCCGGTATTCCCCGGCCTTCCGCGGGATACCGCGTTCTTTCTCGGCTGGCGGATAAACTGGCGGTAA
>JAJYPG010000172.1 GCA_021795535.1 Planctomycetota bacterium | reverse complement strand
TGAGATGGTGCAGGAAATTGAACTCTCCGGCGCCCAGCGGGATTTGTATGAAAGCATCCGCGTGACCATGGAAAGCCATGTGCGCGATCAGATCGCCAACATGGGCTTGGCCCGCAGTCACATTTTCATTCTCGAAGCGTTGCTGAAATTGCGGCAGGTGTGCTGCGATCCGCGGCTGCTTAAGCTGCCCAGCGCACAAAAAGTGACCCAATCCGCCAAATTGGACTGGCTTACGCAAACCGTGCCATCCATGATTGAAGACGGTCGCAAAATCCTGCTGTTTTCCCAGTTCACCAGCATGTTGGAACTCATTGAAAAGAAACTCGGTGAACTGAAAATCAGCTTTGTGCGCCTCACCGGTGACACCCGTGACCGCGATACCCCGGTGCAGAGTTTTCAGCGTGGTGATGTGCCATTGTTTTTAATCAGCCTGAAGGCCGGGGGAACCGGATTGAATCTGACTGCGGCGGATACGGTCATTCATTATGACCCATGGTGGAATCCGGCGGTAGAGAATCAGGCCACCGATCGGGCCCACCGCATCGGGCAGGATAAAACGGTATTTGTGTACAAGCTTATTACACAAGGCACGGTGGAAGAAAAAATCCAGGCCCTGCAACAGCGCAAGCGCGAACTGGTCGCCGGTCTGCTCGATGACAGCGGACAAACACCGCTGAAACTCGGTGATGAGGAACTCAAAGCACTTTTTGCGCCGCTGTCATAATGTGGTCCAATGAATTTGGACTCCTTGATTGCATTTCCGTTGTGTTGAAACCGGCTCCATGGCCAAATTGTTTGCGGTTTCCAATATTTGCCGCGGATAATTTATTCGGCGGCTTGCGACGGCGCGGCGAAGTCCGCCATGGCCGCGGAAGGGCCGGGTTGAGACGGAAAATAGAGCCAATATTGGCTTTCCGGATCGTCCATGCACAGAAGTGTATAGTTGCAACCTGTTGGCACCATATCGAGGCTGGCGGTTTTTTCAGATAAAGAAATAACGACATGTTCCGCAATCCGGGCGGAGCGGTCCTCCTGCGGCGGTGCCGCATCGGCGGCGGCGGGCTTAATGGCCGCGAGGTCAATGGTGGCCAGCGCCTCGAGAAGTATTTGCCGCTGGCTGCGACCGGCGGTAATCAAAGTGGGTATCGGTCGGCTATAGCCGGCAATCTGCAGTCCAACGGAAAAGTGATCCATTAATCCGCGGCACATCCATGCGGCGGCCAGTTCAATAGCGCGCTCGGCGAGCGCCGGGCCATTGGGCACGGTAGCCCATTGCCGCAAATCCAGGGTAACAACAATGGTTGGTGGCGTATCGGTGGTCATTTCCTTGACCATTAATTGACCGGTGTGAGCGCTGCGGCGCCAGTGAATGGATCGAATGCTGTCTCCGGATTGATATTCACGAAGGCCGAAAAATTCATCCGATCCTCCCCGCCGGGGTGAAGTCGTGGAACCGCCGGAGGCAAATGTGCGCGAGCGGGCCAGCAATTCACGATTCAACATGCCGATGCGCGGATATACCGTGATGCGGCGCGGTGCCCGCACATGCACCGCCCGATTGAGAAATCCAAACGGAAATGAACAACATACTCGCTGCTCGCGCAGTTCAATAATTCCCCGATGTGTCGGGACCAGATGGGTCATCACCAGCGTGGTCTGCCCCGGCCCCAGATGCAGGCAATACCCTTCAGGAATAACAGATACCGCCCCCAGAAAGCGGGCTTCCGTGATGCGAACAGCGCAGGATGGCCAGAGTATTTTATGATTCACCATGCGGTAATGTACTTCCATCGACTCACCGGCAACGGCGTGCTCCCCGACGGATCGCGTGACTTCCAATCGTCGCAAAAGCAGATCACCGAGGACCGCCGATACCAGAAGCGTTCCCAGCACAATTCCCAGCGCCCAGAAGAGAATATTGTTTTGACTGTTCAGGGCCGCGATCAACACAAAGCACGTAACGCCGGCAAAAACAAACCCCGTAAAGGTCAGTTCATAATACGTCATGTGCCGGTGTTTTCGCATGGCCGCGGATCGCCTTGAAATTTATGAATCGCTGCATCCTGCCGGCTACGCCCCGGTGGCAAGCACTACATGGGGCAGGCAATATTCTGCAATAATTCCTGCATGATACGAACGGCGGTGGTAATATCACCGTTGGCCATGTAACTTTTGGTAATAACCCGGTGCGAGCAAACAGGAACCACCATTTCCTTGATGTCATCGGGCGTGACATAATCACGTTTGTTCACCAGCGCCAAGGCCTGCACCGCGTGGGTCAGCGCGAGTGAACCGCGCGGCGAAATACCCGTATGCAACAATTCATGCTTGCGCGTGGCCGTTACAATATCCATCATGTATTCCAGCAGCAGGGGGTCAATTTTTACCTGCGCGGCCTGCCCCTGCAACGCTTCCACTTCTTCGCTGGAGAGTACCGGGTCGAGTGTATCGAGTCGATGCTGTCCCGGCTGTTCCCGCAGAATAGCCAGTTCGCGCTCGCGCTCCGGATAGCCCAACTGAATGCGCAGCAGAAAACGATCCAACTGATTTTCAGGCAGGAAATACGTGCCTTCAAACTCAAATGGATTTTGCGTCGCCACGACCATAAATGGGCGGGGAAGTTGAAGCGTTTGACCATCAACGGAGACGGAATTTTCGTTCATCGCCTCCAACAGACTGCTTTGCGTGCGCGGGGTGGTGCGGTTGATTTCATCCGCGAGGACGATATTGGCAAAAATCGGGCCGGGTTTGAAGGTGAATTCCTGTCTTTCCTGGTTATAAACCGAAACGCCGAGAATATCGCTGGGCAGCAGATCAGGCGTAAGTTGAATGCGGCTGAACTGGCAGTTGATGCTGCGGGCCAGCGCCTTGGCCAGAACCGTTTTGCCAACACCGGGAACATCTTCAATCAGCACATGGCCCCGCGCCAGTAATCCCACCAGCAGGTGTGTGACCACTTCGGGACGCCCGAAGAATACGGTTTGGATATTTTTTCGCAGTCGTTCCAGGGGATTCATGCGTTTTGTATTCCTGTCTCGCCCGGGTCAGGGCGGTGAAAAGCGCGGGCCAATGAGTTCCACGCCCTATTGCGATGATTGCGAAAAACGCTTGACGAGCTTTTCAATCAGCGGCTGGTCCGGATTCAATTCAAGACTCTTGCGCCAATAGCCAATCGCTTTGCGGCGCATCGCCGAATCGCCGCTTGCCGATTGTAACGCCATGGCCATATCCGCCACACCAAGGCCATTGAGCGCGGGCGGGTAATTGGCATTGATTTTCAATGCGGCATGGTAGGCCACTTTCGCCCGCGGCAAATTGCCCATGCGGTAATAGGCGTAGCCGAGTCGCTCCTGCACCAGAGCTGATGGAGCAAGCTTGCCCGCCGTCTTCAGCACGCGCGAGGCCATGGCATAGTCTTTGCCCTGCAAATACACCGCCGCCATATCCAGATATATGGCCGACTGATGCGGCTTTAACTCCAGACTGGATTTGAA
This sequence comes from Planctomycetota bacterium, assembly GCA_021795535.1. The sequence goes on along the minus strand of JAJYPG010000172.1, from coordinate 1,113 downwards.
ATAATGCAGTGCTTTCCGGCCATACTTTGGATCAACATTGGCGGCTTCGGCATAAATAGCTCCAAGGTTGGCTAATGACGCAAAGGAATTTGCGCCATTGGATAAGGCCCGACGGCCATAAATGACGCCAAAAATAGGCTGCCCGGTCTGGGCATACGCCACGGCAAGATTCATGGCGGCGTGGGCATTTTTCGGTTCAACCTGTAATGACTGCTGATAGGCCTTAACGGCGCTTTGAAAATTATGCACCGCCTGGAAACTCACGCCCAGTTCATACCAGCCGTGAAAGCTTTTTGGATTCAATGTTACGGCGCGTTGATAATCATCAATGGCGCTATGGATATGCCCCTGTTTGCGATAAATGTCACCACGGGCTTCATAGGCCAAAACCATATTCGGATTCTGGCTGATCGCCTGCGTGAGTTCGGCCAGAGCTTTCTGGGTTTTACCGCCTTCGGCGTCCAACTCGCCTCGAACATAATGATTAATCGCGGTTGAGGTACTTGGCTGGCTGCTGCACCCGCCAAGCCAGAGCGTACTGATAATCGCAAAAGGCAACAAAATAGAACGCTTCGTCATCTTAGAGACCCTTCGGCCAGCAAAAGCCTGTCAATTACACCAATTCCAACCCGCATCTCTGCGGCGGGAACTAAAACCGCCGCCCCGATAAGTCCGATTTTCCGTATCGGCGATCCGCCTATCAGGCCAACCACTTCATTATCGGCTCAACGAGAAAAACTGGCCAATAAAAGTTACGGGCAAATGATCCGGTGCGCAAATCGCCAAGGCCACAAATCCGAAAAAGCATCCGAAAGTTTATGCCGCCAGACGTAAGAAAAGAAAGGATGCAACGTCCGCGGACAATCCATCTGATATCATGGCAATGCGAATAAACAGGCAATAACCCGTTACTGCAGCGGCACCGGCTCGTCGGACAACTGCGTCGGACGATTAATCATAAGAACTTGCTCGGCATTTTCCGGAACCTGCAGCCAGTCTGTCGCCATGGCGTGATCAATGCGGACAGCGTTTTGTCCCGGCGTATCGGTCAGGGTTTGACAACCCGCCAACATCGGCAACATGGCCGCTGTGCCAACGATAAGTAATAGTGCC
>JAJYPG010000171.1 GCA_021795535.1 Planctomycetota bacterium | reverse complement strand
TTCAACATTACTGACTTCTCCTGATAGAGCCGAGGCAATTCCCCTTCGGCATGGTTTTTTTCTCTTGCCACACAATATAAGGTGTTATCTCACTGGGTTCCATTGCCCGCATTTACCAGCACACGCAAGTGCGACGAATCGACTGGACGTGCGGGTTGTGGTTCTGGCGGCGGTGCAAGTGGTTCACCGGCGGTTATATCCAGCATGCGCTGCAGGCTAACACGCGACCAATACGCGTCAAACGCATCCACTTGAATTTGGTTGACAATTTTCCCCTCCGCCAGGTTGTCCAAGACCCAGAGCAAATGCGGCGGATCAATGCGGTACATGGTGGTACAGAGGCACTGGCAGTCGGAAAGAATGGTGATGGTCTGTTCGGGGTGCTCCCTGGCCAAACGATTGACCATGTGAACTTCCGTGCCCACCGCCCATTTGTCGCCTGGTGCCGCAGCGCGAATTTGCCTGCAGATAAAATCTGTTGAGCCAACCAGATCGGCCTTTTGCACTACCTCCCAATTGCACTCCGGATGCACCAGTACCTTCACACCGGCAATACGCGACCGCACCTGATCAACATGCTCTGGCCGAAACAATTGGTGGACGCTGCAATGCCCCTTCCAGAGTATAAACGACGCATCACGAATCTGCTGGTCTTCAAGGCCTCCGCCACGGCGGTAATCCCACACTACCATGCTTTCCAGCGGAAACCCCATTTTATAGGCGGTGTTCCGCCCCAGATGCTGGTCCGGAAAGAAAATAATTTTTGTGTGCGGCACGTTATCGGGTTTTTGTCCGGCCAGCGCCCAGGAAAGAATTTTTTCGCAGTTGCTGCTGGTGCAGACGGCTCCGCCATTTTGGCCCACAAAACTTTTAACCGCCGCACTGGAATTCATATAAGTAATCGGCACCAGACGAAATTGCGGATCGTTCTGACAGGCATGGGTAATTATTTCCCAAGCCTCCTGCACATCGTCGTCTCTGGCCATATCCGCCATCGAGCAGCCCGCCCCCAAATCGGGCAAAATAACTTTCTGATGGCTGGATGTAAGCACATCAGCCGATTCCGCCATGAAATGCACGCCACAGAAAATAACATAGCGGGCGTCCGTGAGTTTGGCCGCCTCGCGTGAAAGCTGAAAGGAATCGCCGGTGAAGTCGGCAAATTCAATCACTTCATCCTGTTGGTAATGATGGCCAAGAATAACAAGTTCGCGCCCAAATTCGGCCTTGCGAGCCGCTATCGCCGCACGAATATCCACTGTTGTCATTTGCAAGTAACGCTTGGGTATGGGTTGCTGCCAATTCATCACCGTGGGGTCTCCTGTAAGCCGCCAAACATGAACCAACATATTATAGCAGTAAAAAGTGCGATAGGCAGGCGGCCACCAATTATTTATCTGTCGATTTCAGGGTTTTCCATTCCTTGGCAAAATCATCCGGCGAAATTTGGTCGGCGGCGATGCTTTTCAGCAGATCGATCATTTTGTGGTAAACCGCGGTGCGGGCGATGGCGGGAGACAACTTGCCCATGGTATGGCGTTTATGTCGTAAGTTATGGTCTAAAAAAGATTCAACGAACAGCCGCATGGGTGCGGAAGCGGGGTTGGGCAGATCCAACGGAAGATGTTTTGCCAGCCGACGAAGCTGCTCCTTTGGCTCGTCCAACATACGGTTGAAGCTGATAAATAAGCGTGGGTTGCGTCGGGTGTCATTCACTGCGGCCATCAGGTGTTCAAGCCAGAGTGCATACCCAACACGACGACCACACGATTATTGGCCACAACTTCACTCCATTCTTTTTATGCATGAAAAAAACTGCCCCGGAGTATTTTCAGTTGATGGATCAATTTCCGTGCTCCGGCATGATGATTCCAGCGGGACGCAATAATGCAGTATTATATAATATAAAATGTAAGAATTCACGGCGAAAGGCATGTCCTGGAGACAAGTGCTTGTTTTACAAGCCTTCGTGTAAGGACTTGCAGAGGTGCTGTTCACCGTTTGGCGCGGAGAGGAATGCCGCACCACAAAACTGGGCAGCCACGATGCCGAAGGGGGAACACGGACGGTGGAAGCGTTTTTATGGTTTTCCAGACGCCGGGGTTGCCGCTTCCAGCCGCGTCATGCGGAGAAAGTTGCCCTGTGCGGAACGTAATGTTTCCGTATACGCATTTTGATATTGTGCGGCAATGGCCTTCTGAGCCAGGAAAAGTGTTTGTGTGACAATTTCCCGTGGAGAATGTATGGAGCTGATGGATGGAATATAAAACATTTCTGTTTGGGCGTTGGCATCTGTAGTGGAAATTGTGGCGGCAATCCGCGGCGGGGGGGGCATGGCCGCAGGCCGGCCCGCGAGCCAGATAACGGCAATGAGTAAACCCGCCGCAACCAGCGAGGCCGACCATAAATAAATTCGCCATGGCCACCCGGATATTATGGGAAAAGGTGCGTTTGCCGCTCTGTTTTCGGATAGTGCCCGCACAACGCGTTCATGGAGTTGCGGAGAAAATTGCATGGCCATACGTTTGGCGTCGGTCTGAAGTGCCTGGCGCAACGGGGCATTTGTGTTGTGCGTGTTCATATATCGCCTCCAAAGGATCGGGCAACATTGGCTGGCGTATGCTCGATTGTTAACGCTCCCGCCAATGCCAGATACTTGTCGCGCGTTTTGTGGGTTTCGGTGTGAACCGCGGTTTCGCCAACTGACATGGCGGGCCTTTTCCCATCGGGTTTTCCCGGAATGGCTTCTGTTTTAACAGCAATGGCCGGTTCCGCCACCTGGCCCGCGGAACCAGCTTTAAGCCGCTTGCGTGCGCGGTGCAAAGCAACTTTTACGCCGCTCTCGGTCATGCCCATTATGCGGGCCATCTGCGATCCCTCCATTTCCTCAATATAGAAGAGCCAGAGAAGTGTGATTTGCCGGTCGGGCAGCAGTTGGCGGGCGAGTGTCCATAAATTCATGGTTTCTTCCGCGCCAATAAGATTCTCCATTGGCGTATTGGTGTTCCTGACATCACCACCACGGGTGGTTTGTTCCAATGCACAGCGGTTCTCGATACTGTTGCGTCGTATGGCGGAAATTCCCATGCGATAGGCAATTGTGAAAATCCAACTGCGGAATCGGCGGCGCGAATCGTAATGCGGCAGATTCCGCCAGGCCCGCAAAAAAATTTCCTGCACCAGGTCTTCGCACTGTACCGCCAGACCAAGGCGCGAACGCAGAAAATTGTGCAGTGGCGCCTGATAGCGGACCACCAGTTCCACGAAGGCATCATGGACACCATTTTGTGCGGCGATGGCCAGGGCTTCATCCGGGGTCTCGGCGGGGTTGGGATGGTCTGTGGTCATAAGCAAGCTCCGTTGGAACGCGGGTATTCAGTGAGCTGGTCCCGGATCCTGATGGTGCTTCCAATGTTGCCAGTGGCTATCACGCATTGCGGCTAAATGGTCCTGAATGCTCTGTTCCAGCATATCCATGGGTAACGCCCAGTGAGCCGAAATGACGCGACCCTTGCGGCTGACCTTCAGTGTGGAAAGCATCATGGCGTGGAGTTTGGCCTCGGCGGTAGCGTTTTGTGATTGACCCATCATTTGGGCCATGGCCAGACCGCCTTCAACCATTTTGTACAGATTTTGTGCGACAGCTTTGTTGGTGCCCGCGAGGGTCAGACGCAGATGGGCGGTGCGAGCATTGGTCGTGGCTATGGCAATGTCCACATTATTCAGATGGGTAATAAACGGCGGCAGATGAATGTTGGGGGACAATTGGTCAAACCTCATGCCTGCGGCATAAAAAATCACATCCGGTTTCATGTTGCCCAGCAATACCGAGTTGGCCGTCAGCGCCGGCTGCTTTTTACTCATAAAATTGATTGCTGCTTTCATCGCCGCAATTTTTCGCGTGATGATTACTTCATTGGTTGCCGGTCGAACAACATAAAACATCGGCCCGTGGGCGTTGGGCAACATTTGCCGTGCCGTATAGGATCCGATTTTTACGGTTTTGCCGGTGGTGTGGGCCTGCAGGTCAGGAGCGGCATGGAATGTCGCTGGATTAACATGCATTTGTATCACCCACTGGTCATTGCCCACCCCAATTCCGTAGAAGGTAATATCGCTTGATTCCTTGCAAAGGCTGTTCCATAGTTTTTTCATTTTAGCTTTTTGTTGGCGCATCCGGGCATTGTGCTTTGGAGCATATTGTTGCATGTCATGGGCCATACTTTCCATTTTTTTGGCCATGCCTGTTTTCACAAGTTCCTGAGAATTGATGAATATCAGCCAATGTGTTTTGGCTGGCAGATTGGCTGGATTAAGTGTCTCCGCGGAGATGGATGACAAGGACATGGCCGACAACGCCGCCACGGCTATGAATCCCGCGGCAATGGTAGCGCGGCGTATTTTTTTTACGAAGATTCCTGAAAGTTTGCCAAAAGTGCTTGTGCCGATTGCCATGATGCGTGCTCCTTTTTAATATTCTAACAACACCACAGTCCTTACGCCCATGCAATGGGCCGGGTTACAAGGCTTAATTGTTTTTGCCGATTTGGCGCGAAATTCCACCTGAAGTCCCACCTTGTGTTCCCAGGATACTGTCCAACGTAATCGCAATC
>JAJYPG010000170.1 GCA_021795535.1 Planctomycetota bacterium | reverse complement strand
GAGCAGACCGACGGGATATGTGAAATGTGGACCAGCATTGGCGGACGGCGTGTGGTGCAAAAACCTTATGGAGAACAGTTGCCGCGAATTTGTTGAATAGAGAATAATTCAGGAGTAAAGCTATGTCCATTACACATTCTATACCTCTGGCCGCCAGCGACGACAAACGCTGGCGCATTGTGGAAGCCACCATGCGACGCAACGGCTTTGAGCCGGGTGGTCTGATTGAAACATTGCACAGCGTGCAGCAGGCCATGGGTTTTCTGGATGAACCGGCGCTGCGGTGGGTGGCCGCGAGTCTGCGTGTGCCGCTATCGAAAATTTATGGCGTGGCGACTTTTTACCACCACTTCACGCTTAAGCCGCAGGGACGGCATACCTGCATCGTTTGTCTGGGTACGGCCTGCTACATCAAGGGAAGCCGTCAATTGCTGGAAAAAGTGCAAGAGCGGCTGGGCATTCACGATGGTCAGACCACCGCGGATGGGGAAATGTCTCTGTTGGTGGCGCGCTGCATTGGAGCGTGCGGACTGGCGCCCGCCGCCGTGGTCGATGGCCAGGTCCAGGGCAAGAGCGAAGCGGAAAGCCTGTTGGAGCGTTTGGAAACCGTGATGGAAAGAAAGGTTGTATCATGAAAGCCGAAGAATTAATGGCCATGGCGGAAAAGAAGCGGTCGATTAACGCCGCATACAAACACTGCATCGGAGTCTGTATGGAATCCGGCTGCGTGAGCTCGCGGAGCGACCAGATTGTGGCGCGGCTTAATGACGTGATTAAGGCACGCGGCCTGCAGAAAGATGTGCGTGTGATGGGCGTGGGCTGTATGGGGCTGTGCGGCAACGGACCGATGGTAAAGGTCAATCAGGGACGCCCCATGTATCAGAATGTGACGCCGGACCATGCCGAGGCTATCGTGCAGGGTTTGGAAAATCCTGGCGGAAATCCGGAATTAAGGGAACTGGTGTGCGATCAGAACCAGAGTTTTTTCCGCAAGCAGAAATTAATTGTGCGGTCCAATTCAGGCCGCATCGATCCGGAAGATATTGCGGACTGCGTGGCCCAGGGTGCCTACGAATCACTGTTAAAGGTATTAACGGAAATGAGTCCGCTGGATGTTATTGGGCAGGTAACGGCCAGTGGGCTGCGCGGCCGGGGTGGTGCCGGTTTTCCAACCGGGCTTAAATGGAGCACGGTCGCCAAGGCCGGCGGTTCACAAAAATATGTGATCTGCAATGGTGATGAGGGTGATCCTGGTGCGTTTATGGACCGCAGCGTGATGGAGGGAGACCCGCACAGGGTGCTGGAGGGGATGGCCATCGCGGCTTATGCGGTGGGAGCGGATCATGGTGTTATTTATGTGCGGGCCGAATATCCGCTGGCCGTCAAACGCCTGACCAGGGCGATCAATCAGGCGATGCGGCATGAACTGCTTGGCAACGGCATATTTGGCACGCGGTTTAATTTCACCGTGGAAATTCGTCTGGGAGCGGGCGCGTTTGTCTGTGGCGAGGAAACCGCCTTAATCGCCAGTGTGGAAGGGAACCGCGGCTTGCCACGGCCAAGGCCACCGTATCCCGCGAATTCCGGCTTGTTTGGCTGTCCGACACTTATTAACAATGTGGAAACCTACGGCACCATTCCGCCCATTATTCGGGAGGGGGCCGCATGGTTTTCGTCCATCGGAACAGAGAAAAGCAAGGGCACGAAAATATTCGCCATTACCGGAAAAATACGCAACACCGGGCTTATTGAAGTGCCGATGGGCATAACGCTGCGGGAAATTGTATTTGATCTGGGAGGCGGCATCCCCGATGGCAAGGCGTTCAAGGCCATGCAGACCGGCGGACCCTCCGGCGGGTGCATTTCCGACCGCGATCTGGACATCAGGCTTGATTACGAATCGCTGGCGAAAATCGGTTCCATCATGGGATCGGGCGGCATGATTGTCATGGATGAAACCAGCAATATGGTGGATGTGGCACGCTTCTTCATGGAATTCTGCATGACAGAAAGTTGCGGTAAATGTGTGCCCTGCCGTGTGGGAACCTGGCAGATGCACCGCCTGCTCGACCGCATTCATGAGGGACGCGGCACGCAGGCCGACCTGATCCTTCTCAAGGAGCTTTGTGACATGGTGAAAAGCACAAGTTTGTGCGGCCTGGGGCAGTCGGCCCCCAACCCGGTGCTAAGCACGCTGCGGCATTTTGAAAACGATTACCTGGACCTGATTAAGAAAGGCGAGGCCGCCCGCGCCGCCGAGTCTGTTGCGGCCGGCACCAGCGTGTCTCTGGAGGTGGTATCATGAATCGTGCAAAACCAACAACGGTGGAATCCATCACGCTGACCATAGATGAAACCGCGGTCAGTTGCCGCGCCGGACAGTCTGTGCTGGAAGTGGCGCAGGAACACAAGATTGCCATTCCCACGCTTTGCTGGCTGGAGGGCCTGACGCTATGGGGTGGTTGCCGCTTGTGCATGGTGGAGGTGGAAGGCTCCACGAAATTATTCGCCGCCTGCGCTACCCAATGCACCGAAGGTATGATCGTGCGAACCAATACGCCCCGCCTGCACAAATATCGTCAGATGATTGTGGAAATGCTTCTGGCCGAGCGAAACCATGTTTGCAGCGTTTGTGTCAGCAATGGCCACTGTGAACTTCAGTCCATGGCCCAGCGGCTGGGCGTGGACCATGTGCATCTGCCCTACCGGTTTCCCAAACTTGCGGTGGATAATTCACACGACTTTTTCCGTCTGGATCAGAACCGCTGCATTCTCTGCACGCGGTGCGTGCGGGTCTGCGGCGAAATTGAGGGGGCTCATACCAAGGATGTTAAAGGCCGGGGAATTACCGCCGCGATTATCAACGATCTTGATGAGCCTTGGGGCGAAAGCAAAACCTGCACCAGTTGCGGCAAATGCGTGAATGTCTGTCCAACCGGGGCGTTGACGCACCGCGGCACAGCCATTGGCGAAATGGTCAAAAAACACGAATTTTTACCTTATCTTACACTTATGCGGGAGGCCAACAAATGAACGCGAAAACCAACAAACCCAAAGTCGCCACTGTCTGGCTGGATGGCTGTTCGGGCTGCCACATGAGCTTCATGGATTTGGATGAGCGGCTTATCACGCTGGCATCGCTGGTGGAGGTGGTCTATTCCCCTGTGGTGGATCCGAAGGAATTTCCATTGAATGTGGATGTAACCCTTGTGGAGGGAGCGGTCAGCAGCGAAGAGGATTTCCACAAGGCCCTGCTTATCCGCCAACGCAGCAAACTGGTTATTTCACTGGGCGATTGCGCTGTTACCGCCAATGTGCCCGGCATGCGCAATGGATGGAATCCTGATGCACTGCTTGCCGCGGCGTATGTGGAAAAGGCCTCCGCACCGTCAGAGGCGGCACAGCGCGAAGCGCGGCTGCCGCTGAAGGTCGTTCCACAGCTTCGCCCGCAAGCCGTTCCCCTCCATGAGGTTATCACGGTGGATTTGTATGTGCCTGGCTGTCCGCCTCCCGCGGATGCCATCTGGTACGTGCTGACGGAATTGCTGGCGGGTCGCAAACCTGAAAGCAGCACGGTAACGCGCTTTGGTAAATAAAAATGCCCGTAAAACCCCGCGAAACAAAGGATACGATCATGGGACAGACAATTAAAATAAAAGGTGTGACACGCATTGAAGGTCACGCGCAAATTACCATAGAACTCAACGATGATGGAAAGGTTCGCGATGCGCAGTTTCACGTCACGCAGTTCCGCGGTTTTGAAACATTTGTGCAGGGACGTCCGCTTCCGGAAATGCCCGGCATTATGGCGCGAATCTGTGGAATCTGTCCGGTGAGCCACCTGATGGCCTCCTCCAAGGCGTGCGATGATATTCTTGCTGTGGAATTGCCACCAACCGCCATCAAGCTGCGGCGCATTATGAACCTGGCTCAAATGGTGCAAAGCCACGCGCTTTCATTTTTCCATCTTTCCAGTCCGGACCTAATTTATGGCATGGACGGTGATCCGGCAACGCGTAATATTTTCGGCCTGGTGGAGTCACATCCGGAATTCGCGCGTGATGGCATTATGGTGCGGAAATTCGGCCAGGAAATTATCGGCTTGCTGGGCGGCAAGAAAATTCACCCCGCATGGGTGGTTCCCGGAGGAGTTTCCACGCCCTTGAGCATACGTGACCGCGATGCCATTCTGGCAACCATTCCCGACGCGCTTGAACGCATTGGCCGCGGTCTGGAACATTTTCACGCGGTACAGGACAACTACCCCGCGGAGGTGGATGTTTTCGCCAATTTCCCCACGCTTTTTGCGGGCCTGGTCAACGAAGATGGTACGCTGGAGCATTACGACGGAACTCTGCGTTTTGTTGATGAACATGCCCGTCCGGTCGCGGAACTGACCAATCCACGAAATTATGCCGAGCTTATAGGCGAAGCGGTGGAAAATTATACCTTCCTCAAATTTCCCTACTTCAAACCGCGTGGCTATCCGGAGGGAATTTACCGCGTCGGACCGCTTGCCCGTCTGGTGGTGGCCGAGCGTTGCGGCACGCCACGGGCGGACCGGGAACTCGGCTTGTTCCGCAGCCGTCTGGGACGCGCCCCGCAAAGCAGTTTTCAT
>JAJYPG010000169.1 GCA_021795535.1 Planctomycetota bacterium | reverse complement strand
TAAAATCAGGAATCAGGCGAACCCAATAACGCCATATATTCCGACGTCCAGGCACTGGCACTCATCGCACATTCAGACGCAACCGTGATACCCGCATACGGCTTGATGCAGGTATGCGGCGGGTTTTCCGTTGTACCTCTAAAATTCGCAGGTACGAACACAACAAAATAAATAACCAAAAAAATAAAAGAATTGTCTTCAGTTCGTGTCAGCATTCTGTTATAATTTGACTAAAGGGATGGGTAATGGCGTTTTTTAGTGCAAAAATCGCCACGGTCTGCTGCGGTCCGATAAATTGCAGCCACCGGTTGCCTCCCCCGATGGGTGGACAACTTGTGGGATACATAATGATAAGGCAAAGCGGGACCGGTAAAGTGGTCATCCGCTGTGGTTTGTTTTATGCGTTTTTTTTGCCAGAATTGTGCGGAAATGAAGAAATGCACACGGAAATGCACATAGATATATGAAATAGCCATTGGGAGAGATTTTTCCGCTGGTCGGCATTCGTTTTATGCCTGCATTCCGGCCTGCAGGCTCAAGTGGCAAGGGCCGCGACCATGGTGATGGCGTGCGGTTATGTCGTGTTATAAGAGAGAAAAATATCTGCCGCCAGATTTGCCAGGCGTTGTTGGCTGAAAAGAAAGGGTGAACCGGATGGTTCATGGTTCCCCACACACTGTTAAGAACCCCCAAGGAGTTATTGTGAAACCGACTCGTGAAAATGTCTCCAGCCTTCACCATAAAAAGCCGCGTAGTGCTGGTATTTCCATCCTTATTTACGACCGCATGTTACATCCCGAACTTGTCGCCACCGACACCTGTCGCGTGCGGCCTCTGGGTGAATTTGATGTGCGCATGTGGCTGCTTTCCGGCGGTGGACACATGGTTGCCGTCTCCGGTCCCCATACCCTGTGCGAACTGGCCTGTTTTCCAAATAAACTGCTGCCCGATCGCGGCCTGATAGAGCGTCTGCCGTGCAAAGGCGACAAGCAATACGATCTGCCCATGGGCGAACGGTATCACTACTATCTGGCTTTGAATGAAGAGCATGTTACCGATGCCCTGTTTGAAAATTCCGTGGCGGAATTGCTGCGTATTGCCGGAGAACAGGATGGCCTGGTTTCGCAGCGGCGCAATGAAATGGGGCAGATTGAGTATCTTTCTGTACTTGTCGCGCAACTTCACCGCCGCGCTGTGCATCTGGAGGGGTTCCACCTGCTTGGCGAGGCCCGCGTTCTGGTGCGCACGCAATCCATCATTGAACCGTCGGGACACTGACGGACCGCCCCGGTTCCGCCTATATCCGCAAAATCGGTTTGGCGTGTGCCGCTTGTGATACTATTGCTAAATATGTAAATATTTTAATATTTATTGTATGTAAGGATTTGTCCCATGTCATCCAATACCGTCCGTGAACTCGGAACGCGGCTTGATTTGAAGTTTGATTCCGTCGGCCTGATTACGGCCGTCACCGTAGACGCTGACAGCGGCGAGGTTCTTATGGTTGCCTTTATGAACCGCGAGGCTCTGGAAAAAACCATCACCACCGGCAAGGCCACTTACTGGAGTCGCTCACGCAATAAATTCTGGATCAAAGGCGAAGAGAGCGGCCACACCCAGCAGGTGCGGGAAGTGCTGATCGACTGCGACCAGGATGCTGTTATTGTCAAAGTCCGACAGAGCGGTGTGGCTTGCCACAACGGCTATCGTTCCTGCTTCTACCGCCGTATTGTTCCCGCAACCGGCGTTGGAGAGCCAAGTCTGGAATTCGCAGCTCAGCGCAGTGTGGATCCCGCTGACGTCTACAAAAAATAATTCGCGGCGGTTGTGAGCGGCCCAGTCGGGTGAGGGCTTTTTATATAAGATTTCAAGGTTCACTCGCCAAATTAATACGCGTAAAGCCGCAAGTTCATTACAATAGACGTCTATGGCAAAACCGTTGACTATGTCACGACCAATCAAATGCTTGCCGCTTTATCCGGCTTCGGGGGCCTTTGCCGCCGCAATTGTGGCCAGTTTGGGACTGCTGCTGGCGGCTATGGGTTGCCAGTGGACGGTCGCGCCCCATAACCGGGATTGGTGGCGGTTCACCTTTTTGTATACCAATCAGGCTTTGTGTGTGTTGTGGCTGCTGATACTGCCGGCCATGGTCTCCGGCACTGGCTTCGGAAATGCAATCGCACTGCCTGGCACATCGACACAGCCCCGTTCTTTGTGCTGGTTTTGGCTGTCTGCTCTGGCGGCCAGTTTTCCTGCATTTGTATGGTCCGGCTGGCTCTCGCGGGCGGGGGTTGGCTCCCTGCTGGTCATGGCGTTTATACAACTGGCTCTGGCCGTTTTTTCGTGGGGTGCGGGGATGTGGCTGGTCCGGCTTGCCGCCACGACCCAGGCCAGGATATTGGCGTTATTGGCGGCACTGGTTTTCGCGGGTCCGATGCTGATCTATCTTCAGGCTGAATTCTTTGGGAATCTGCCGCATTTCTGGTGGCGATGGATGCCATCCTATCTTGTTGTGCAAATCGTTGATAACCACATGTTTGCAAGGATACTTCCCGGAGTGTTGACTTATATAATCGCCGGGCTGGTTATGTTAGCCGCGGCTTGGATCGTGCCGGTACGTAAGACGAATCGTGACTGATATTTTAGGCCAATAACAGCCACTTTCTCTCGGCCCGGGAAAATTATCACAACCCCTTTTCATGGCTTTCGGATATCTGCAAGCCCAATTTTGCGTTCCGGTGTATAATTTCGTTGCTTCGGCGAGGAGCCGGGGTAGTTCACCGGGGAACAGGTATGGCGGTTTTGCGCCAAGGCAGGCGAATGGTTGTGGTGGGGGCTTCCGTCTGCCATGTCGTATCACCGGGATCAGTGGAATTGTACGCATGGAAAGGGCGCATATATGTTGGCATTGAGCCGTGGCGAAGGTCAGAGCATTATTATTGATGGAACCATTGAAGTAAAAGTGGTAAAATGGACGCGCAGCAGTGTGCGCCTGGCTATCCAGGCTCCGCGTGATGTAACTATTGACCGTGACGAAATCTGGCGGCGCATGCATCCTGGCGAAAAATCGCCACTGGAAAAAGCGGAGGCGGACCGGCATATACCTCTGCCTTCTTCCGCAATGTCCCGCAAAATACCAACGGCGGATGATCGATCTATTTCGGCGGGAATCGATGATCCTTCACCCAATGCGGATGCGGGATCGTGAAAAACGGACACACCATGAAAAACGGTACGGCTCGATCCGGTTGAATAATTGGCCCAATTCAGGCAATCTTTACTGTTGTTGAACGTTGCTTGGTTTACGGCGTTGGGCTGAAAAAGTTTCGCCGACCCTTATGCCGCCACAAAGCGTATAATAGCTCACGCGGATGGTATAAGCCGTCTCACGGCTCCGGTAAGCTCGTGTTGCGTGGAACGCATCAAATAAGGCTGAAGGATTCAAGCGACGAGATGCCAATGAAACCCAGTGCGTATGTAAGTGCGGCAGCTTTCCGGTTTGTACACCATACCGTGATGTGGCGGGCACCCCGGTGTTATTTTTCGTACTTGTGGCCATGGCTGTTTGGCCTGTGCGCAACGTTATCCATGGCGGTATTGTCTGGTCCGGGACGGGCGGTGGTTTTCGGGTCTCCGGCTGTCCGTCAATCATCCTGGCAATCTGGTTCGCACGCCGGGGCGGCGCGTAAACATGCGGCAATACAACCCGTACAAATGGTGGCTGGCGATACCAAGCCGCCCCATATTCCGAAAAAGATGAGGATTAATCTGGCCTGGCAGATTGCCCTGGCGGCGAACAATTTTTCCCCTGGCATTATCGATGGGGTTTTTGGTCCGGATTCGCGCATGGCTTTGCGGGAATATGCCGCTTCTTTCTTCCCAGGCCACAATCCGTTTGATCCACATGATCCTGCTATTTTCAACGCCCTTGGTGTGGATGTGCAACATGTTATTGCGCAGTACACCATTTCCAATCGTGATGCTCAAGCGGTCGGGCATTTGCATTATCACTGGCGGGCCATGGCGGCTGCTTCGCGCATGCCTTACGGAAGTCTGGAAGGATGCATATGTGAGAAATTTCACACCACGCGCCGCCTGCTTTCGCATCTGAATCCTGACGTGAACCTGAAAAAGCTGGTGGTGGGACAGACTCTTTTTGTGCCCAACATCCGCCCCTTTCCCAATCACAACGACTTTGGTCTTCCCGGCGGACTCTCAGCCGTGCTTCAGCAGGATAAACGCGAAATGCCCATGCCCACTGTGGCTTATCTGACCATTAACCTGGCACAAAAAGCGATACGTGCCTACAACCGGCACAACCGGGAAGTCGCTCTCTTCCATTGCTCCATTCCCGCGCATCACCGGGATTATCCGGTAACGGATGCGGTGATAAAGGATATTGCCCTGAATCCAGACTACACTTTTCTGCCCTCGGTTTTTCATTCCGTTCACAATATCCACCATCCATTGCTGATTCCGCCCGGACCGCGGAATCCGGTGGGGGTGGTTTGGATGGGTTTAAGTATTCCCAATGTGGGCATGCATGGAAACCCCGAGCCGGAGCTGATTGGGCTAACCGGGTCCCATGGTTGTTTTAGAATGACCAATTGGGATGCGGCTCATCTGCTCACGCTTGTTCACATTGGG
>JAJYPG010000168.1 GCA_021795535.1 Planctomycetota bacterium | reverse complement strand
CCCACCTTGTTCTTGAGAACGTATCTGAAATAACTTTCTGATTAGCGCGACAACTGAGGCTGTTTCCGCTGCGGAAACGCAGGCACCGGGTCTGTACTATACTGCCGCGTGGCTATTGATGAGACATCCCAAAGGCCAAGCCCGTTGTCGACCGAAGCAGGCAAGATGCCTGCGGCACACCGGCCAGTCTGTAACGCGGGCGTCTCGCCTGCATCGTCTGGTCTGTATTATCAGGATCGGAACGTCTCACTTTGCCGAGCGGTACGTCCCAGCAATATCCGTACGGCGGCATACCAACGATTCCCGGTTAAAATCAAGGCAACCATTCATGACTGCCTCTCGCCCAAGCGGTCACGGTAAGAAGACAAAACTGCGGCTTACGCGAATTGCACGGATACAGAGGTGTGACGCACAAAACATAAGAGATCGGTATGATACCGGTGATTAATCTTTACGCGATGGCTGCCGCACAATGCGCTTTCATTGGAGCGTCACCTGATTGACGTTGAGAAGATGGCCTCGCCAATAATCTCTTGACTCAATGCTTCGCAAACGAGTTCAACGGCTACCGTTCATTACTCCCATCCGTGCCACAATCCGTCTAATTCTTCGCAGCGGGCAAAGATTTTTTATGTAGCGTTTTCCGACACAAATCCTCAATAATCCGTGCCGTGTTATCCGTGGTCCCATCCCGTTTCCTCCGCGAAATCCGTGGTTCAAGACGCTATTCTGTGTACTGAAAACTGAAAACTTCTTACCATATTTTACCATGATTCACAGCCAAGGGCGGCGGGGCTTTGATTAGAGCGGTAGCTTGCAGGAAAATTGAGGCATTCCCTTTCTCGATTAATGCGAATGAAGTTGCACCACAATCGGACGACTGTTATGCATTTTGGATCTGGGAAAAATAGTGGGCGAAAAATGTCTTGTGCTGGATAATTTGCAGCCATGCGGGCCATTGGTGTAAGTGAAAGGCTTTCCCGTAAATGGGTCGTGAGGTAATTGCCTCAGATAATTCGGCACAAGCGAGGCAAGAGATGCGGGAAACGCCCCGTGGACGCTCCTATATGCGGCCAAAGCCAGTGCCAGATACACCAGTCTTTGGTAAGCAGTCCGCCACGCGACCGCTGCCAGCACAAAGCGGTTCTGCCATACCATTGTGGCAAATCCTTGTTCAATTGAAATGGAGGATTTCTTCCATTTTGCGCAGGCGACGGCAAAATCCTGAGCGCGGCGTATCTGATTTCCAATACGATAAATCCCAACCAAATGGTTTTGCAAAGAGTTAATTTCCAGAATGGCGTCCTGAAATTGGACGGCTTTCCAATGCAAGGCCTCGGCAGGCAGATACTTCGACTTAACCAACCACGCAGTCAACTTTCGGTGGGTTTCACATTGGCGCAGGATACTGGCCGATTCCCAGCGGCTGGTCGTATTTTCCACTTCCGCCAAGGGTATGGTTCGCGGCAGATCATGCAGCCGCTTCAGATAGGCCAGCGCCTCAATGGTTGAAAGTTTACCTGAATCGGCCAGTGACACATCCGCCGAACAAGGCGGGAGGCCAATGGCATTTCCCACGAGTGCCGCGATAAGTGTGTGTTCCTGAGTAACCAGTTCGCTGAAACGATGAACCGCGAGCAGATCACTTTCACACCGGCTTATCTGACCATGGCGCAGTTCCAGCATCGCCCGCGCCTCCAGGCTGTGGGCCATGTCCATAATCAATCCAAAAGGTTTATTCAGGTCATTGATCATTACGTTAATACTTTTACTATTTGTATGCCAAGGGACTATCGGCACGAAAAACCGTGGCCTGCGACTCGCGTCAACCACCTCATCCAAGACCTTCCCGTTAATATGTAACCAGGTGGCAAGCCAGGGGTTGAGTTTTTCTCCCCACGGCTTAATTATAAAACGGGTATTAATATAATACGGTATTTTGGGAATCAGTCTCGCATGATGACCCGAACCAACCAAAAGCCCTTGCCGATTTAATTGGCAATAGATATTGAATTGAAGGTAACGTGGACCGCTCAAGTCTTTTTGCGTCATTCCCAGTGCCCGGCAAAACCGCGCACGGGAATTGGGCAGTGGAACGGATACGGGTGTATTGTTCGCAAAAGTATACTTGCTTAATTCCAGGGAATCCGGCCGCCCAAGAATTAAAATTGGAATAATGGCGTTATTTTGCGTGGTCACTCCGCGGCCAAATGTTTGATTGTATAACTTGACGTAGTTGACGATGGATGGGGTGGGTTGCGGAGTCCTGGCGTGATTGTCACCTGCCGAGGCGCCTTTCAGTGTGGGAACGAAAGTCCATAGCCCCGTTACGCATAACACATACGCGAACAAACTGCTGGGATAAACACAGCGGCACGCCAAGTTGCCACCCGAACGCATAAGATATGTGTCCATGAGCGATGCTCCCGCCTTGCCCGCCCGCGCGCCGGCCCCCAGCTTCGCTTATTCCTGGTGCGGGCTGTAGCCATTTTCATGCAGATAGAAAATCCGGGCGATGCGTCGTGATAATTTGCGCAGCAATCGTGCTTCAACTTCGGAGGCGCTTTGTGTAGAGGTCAAATTTGGGTGGACATGGGCCGCGACAGAGAATCCTTCTGTGGCGTTTTTCGGCCACAGCCGCTTACCTGCTTTATCCACCACCTTAACAGCACAGATGGCATAGCCACGGGTAATTTGGTTTGCGCTTACCAGTTGCACCTGGAACTTCTGCATGAACACATAAACCACAATATCCGCATGCATGGCCGCGGCAACCTGGGCAATAGTCATCTGCCGATAGGTAATCGGATCGCCCTGCTGCAGGGAGGCAAGCCGATATGCAGGTACCAGCTTGCTGGTCGCCTTGTTCTGGTAAAGTTGATCGTTCACTTTTGTAATGAGCGTGGTCAGTGCCTGCATGGTCATGGGATAGGCCGGGGCGAAATCCACCATCACCAGCACACGGTCTTTCTTCGGAATGGTGAAATCGGCCAGACTGGCTCCATTGCCACTGAAAAAATAGGCCAACTGACAACCACCAAGGGTTGTTACGCCGAGGCACAGCAGAAGCAGCAGAATTGGTATGGGAAAAAAGCGTTTACTCATTTCTTGTTCTCCGCGGCGGTTATTGAACCACTCTGGCCACTGGCCGTCCAGTGCGTAAGCTGATGCGTAAGCTCGGCGGAAAAAGCGGTAAGCGTGTTCATCCGCACCACATTGGTATCACCATGATAAACCGGCTGCGGGCCGAACCGGGGCCAGCGGGTGTTAATGGTGGTGGAATAAACACGGCCATCGCCGGGAAGATGGGTATCGTAGACGTAAACACGTGCCTTGATATGCCCCTGCAACAGGTGCATGGCTCCTGGGGCATGGGTGGAATAGTCCAGTAATTCCATATAAATCACGCGATCCACCGAAAAGTGCAATCCGATGGATTTAATCGGTAAGGCCTGCCAGTTGGGGGTCTTATTCTGGTAGTTAATGACATCGTGATAATCCAGTATGCGGGCCGATGGCACAGCCCGTTTCAAGTCATAAGCCAGGAATGAACTCACCTCCTGCGCCGCCTGTGGATACATGAATAACGTGGCGTCATCGGCATAGACTATCACCGCCACGCTCTGGTGTTTAAGCCCGGCATACGCGGTCAGTTTCGCCAGATCCGCGGCGTGACGTTTCTGTGCGGCTGTCTGGCAGCCGCCCAGCATGGGCACCAGTCCCAATAGTACCAATGCCATACCCAGCCGCCAGCTCTGTGATTGCCACCAACGCAGTTTTGCGAACATAGAAAATTCCTTTTGTGGTTTAACGGCGTCACCGGCACGCCCAAATCAGGATTCCGTATTTTACCAATGGTGCGCAAACCATGCGCTGGCAACCAACACTTTGTACATCCAAGCCCCGATAAATATCGTGGTGGCGACAATGATGATTCTTTCCAATCGCCATCCCAACCAGAATAGCGAAGGACCGTACCATCGGCCACTCAACAGCCCCACCGTCCCCAATATAAACGCCGAAAGAACCAGAAAACCGATGGTGGCCCCCGCCGGCTGCGTTACAATCGCGGCAATCCATTGCCCATGGGCGACATGGCTTACCGCAGTCGTGTAGCCACAGGTTGGACAGGGTATATCATAACGCCTGTAAAATGGACATGGTGGGAATCCAAGCTCGGTATGAGTGCCCAAACCGGCACTGCGGGGGCGCAGCCACAAACCGATGCCCAGCACCGGCGCGGTTAGAAGCAAGAGTCCCGCGCCAAAAAGTCGAATACGGAGCGACGACTTCTTGTTCGCCATCGATTCAGCCGCGGCTCCGCCACACTCGGCGTTGCGATCCGCATCGGAGAGAATCGACCCACCATTGGCCGCAGGGGCGACTTTTTCCAAGTGTGATGATTCGAATTCCATGGGGCCGATTATAAGGACAATTGCCTGCGGATAAAATAACATATTGAGTCAATTGGCTGGGCGTGACCTTTTTCAGGACCGGTCCAACAGGAAATACCGCGTGGGGTGGA
This sequence comes from Planctomycetota bacterium, assembly GCA_021795535.1. Next base: position 132 of record JAJYPG010000168.1, on the reverse strand, counting down.
ATCCATAAACAAAGTTCCATTCCACAGGCACGCTTGCGCTTCTGGACCATATCCGAATCGAGATGGGAAAATTACCTTACCCAACAGAACATTTGAGTCCGGCCCTGTCGCCTGCCGCCGTTGAAACCACTA
>JAJYPG010000167.1 GCA_021795535.1 Planctomycetota bacterium | reverse complement strand
TGATCCTCCTTGATCAGAACCAATTACATCGCCAGCATCCTTGCCAGCACCACTCCTCTTATCGGACTAAACCCATCATTGCCTGTAATATCAGACGGAATGAGGCACTAGTCGCGGCGTGAGATTGGGACGGCAAAAGAGAATATGGACGGATTCAGATTTGACTTAATAGAGTGAATATGCGAGAATGAGAATCTTGATCGCGGGGTAGAGCAGCCTGGTAGCTCGTCGGGCTCATAACCCGGAGGTCGGGGGTTCGAATCCCTCCCCCGCTATTATCTGGCTAAACAAAGCCGGGTAGAGGCTGATTTCAACGCTTTTTGCGTGGGAATCAGCCTTTATCATTTTGACATGGGATACAACAAGTTCTTTCATCTCCTACATGATGCCGTCATTCAGCAGGCGATCCAAGTTGTCTATACTCTACGCGGTTATTGATGATGCATTTGTTCTGATAAAGAATTGTTGTGTAAGTCTTCTGACCTGTACTCCAGATATGAGGTCTGGAGACCTACACAATAAAAAAATCTGATTTTTCCGTTTGGCAAAAGTCTCATCAATATCTGAGTTGTGGTGTTAAATTATCGCAAACGCCTTTTGCGACGAACCAGAAGGGCGCGGGTCTTGCCATATTTGCGTTTCAGCGGCTTAACCGGCCCAAGCAATGTGTCAAGGTTCAGATCGGCAAGTTCCACATCATTGTCCAACGGAACGCTCTGTAGTGGAATTTGTTTGGATGCGGATGCGGATGCCGATTCCGCAGATTTTACCGGCGATTTCCCCAGTGGTTTTACCGCACCAACATTTTCCTTTGCAATCGGGGCGGCCACTCGTCGGCCAGAAAGAACTGGCAATCGTCCCGATAACCTCGTCGAGGTGGACACGGGCGGCATATCCTGCGGGGCAGGCGTTTTAACCGCAGTTGATGAATCCGGTTCAACGGCGAAGCCAAAAAGCTTAAGCCAGTAATTGGTTTGCGGAGAACTTTTTACGGCGTTTTTTTTTTCAGCGGCGTCAGTTTTTGTGAAAAAGGGATTTGTATCTTTTCCCGGCATTTCTGGAAGACCCGCAAAACGAGGCTCCCGAGCGGCAAGCCGATGAAACAGTTCCGTAAGAAATTCCTCGGACGTGATGGCCGTAACGCGTTCGCCACGCGCTTGTCGCATAACCGCCTTGTCGCTGCTGACAACCCGCACATTGCCGCGTGACGAACTGCGGTCACTCGCTTCGCGCACCATGCGGGCGATAAGCGGATCGGCTTTGGCCCCACGGCCGGAAAAAACCAGACAGAGCTTCGGAAATTCCGCCATACCGGGTTCATGGGGCTTGCGCACGCCATCCATTACCAGAATCATTTTTCCCGGCGCATGCTCACACCATTCACAAAAAGCACGCAACGATACCGGTCCGGTGCGGTGCAACATTTTTCCGGCTGCGTGAAGACAGTTATAGGCATCCACAATACTTGTCATGATACCAATCTGCACTTTCCTTTGGTGCCCGCCGCGATTTTGTCGCGAAACCAGCCATGCTCCGGAAGCTTAGGATGATTCACTGTAAACCACCCGGCCACCCTTAATAGTATAGCGGACTTTCCCCCGCATCTGCTGGCCGGAAAACGGCGTGTTGTGGCCGCGGCTGCGCATGGTTTTCGGATCCACGGTCCAAATTTTTTCCGGATCAAATACAACCATATCCGCCACCATGCCGCGTCCGAAAGTTCCCCGATCAGAAAGCCGGACAATTTTCGCCGGATTCACCGTCATTTTTTCAATGAGCTTTACCCATGATAGTTTTCCACTCCGTACCAGAGCCTGGGCATAAAGCGGAAGCGCCGTTTCCAGGCCGGTGATGCCAAAAGGCGCTTTGTCAAAATCAAGGTCTTTTTCCTCGCAGGCATGCGGGGCATGATCGGTGGCAAGACATTCAATGGTGCCGTCCACAACACCCTGAATGCAGGCGGCAACATCCGCCGGGCTGCGCAACGGCGGATTCATTTTGTGGTTCGTGTTATAACCGTCGCACGCATCATCAGTGAGTATCAGATGGTGCGGAGAAACTTCCGCGGTCACTTGCTGCCCATTTTGTCGCGCCTTGCGCACCAAATCCACAGCTCCGACGGTACTGATGTGCTGGACATGGTAACGCGCCCCGATGCGGTGATTGAGTTGCAAGTCGCGGGCGATCATGAGTTCCTCTCCCACAGCCGGTATGCCGCCAAGCCCCAAACGCATGGCCGTGGTGCCCGCATTCATGGAACCACCGGAAAGCGTCTGCTCCTCGCAATGCTGACTGATAAGCCCATCAATCATTTTCACATATTGCAACGCCTTAAACATAACAGCCGCGGAGCCAACGCCCACGCCATCGTCACTGAAGCCAATGGCGCCAGCCTCGTGCATCAGCATTATTTCCGCCAGTTCCACTCCCTGGCGTCCCTTGGTTATTGCGCCAAAAGGCAGGACATCGCACAACCCCGCTTTTCCGGCCTGGGTTAAAACAAATTCTATCTGCGTGTCGGTATCGAGAGCTGGCGTGGTGTTGGGCATGCAGCAGACGGTGGTAAACCCGCCCGCCACCGCGGCCTGCGAACCGGTGGCTATGGTTTCCTTATGTTCCTGTCCCGGCTCGCGAAAGTGTACATGAATATCCAGCAGCCCCGGAGCGACAAAGCAGTCGCGGACATCAAGCACACGGGCTTCCGGAGCGGCGGCACGCAGGCCAGAACCGACCGACGCTATGCGTCCATCCACTAAAAGAATATCCGTCTGATGCTGGCGCAGCGCGACCGGGTCGAGAAGCGTGCCGTTAATGATTAAAAGTTGATCCGGATTCATGCCTGAAAGTATACGAGACCTTGCCCCACAGAGCGAGCAGACCGCCAAATACCCCAAATGGGGGTGTGACACTTTCGGGGGCATCCAATTGCGGGCGCGGCCTTCGAACATAGCCTTTGGGCAGGCCCAAGGTGGAACCGCGGTCTGTAATTCCGCCCCGGGAAAAGTATTGTTCCCATGGGAATTTATACAATGCGTGGGGTTGAGGTGTGCTGGGGAACCTTTACCCTGTGCAAGCATGGGGCTATGTGCGGCATTAGGGCTTATGCAAAAACAACTTCGGGTTTTACAGATGAATCCGTAGAATTAAATCGCACATTATTCGCGGGACTGGTTTAATGACAAGGCGTTTTGCTGCGGCTGGCGGTACATTTTCAATTCGCGCCGAGCGGGCCACGGGATTACTCCAGCGGCTTCGCCGAGAGCAGGAGAGAGTTGAGCATCAGTAGAGCTCTAGGAAAGACGGCAAAAAGACGGGCGGTACATCTTTAATGCAAATGGTCAAAGAAGTCCTGCAATATCCGAGCCGCAGCTATCGCATCGACCCGTTTACGCTTCTGTTTTCGGGTAAAATGGCCCGCCAGTCGCGATTCGGCGTCGTGGCTGGTCAGCCGTTCATCCACCCGCACAACGGGCAATGCGATTGTTTTTTCAAGGGACGCGGCAAATTTTTCGGTCAGCATCGCCTGCGGGCCAAGTGAGCCATTTTCATTCAGCGGCAAACCACACACAATTACCGAAATGTCTTCACGTTTCACCAGTTCTGCAATCTTTTCCAGCAGTTGGTCATCCGTGAGGTTCTCAAAGCGTTCAAACGGTGCGGCCATTTTGCTTTCCGTATCACCTATCGCAATACCGGTGCGGCGGGAACCGTAATCTATGGCAATGGCACGTTGATTCATTTTTGCACACCATACTGGAACAGCCAGCATCGGCTGTCCTTTTTATACGTAATTTCCTGGCACATTTTTTTCCACCCAGCCAACCAGTTGCTTGATGCTTTCGGCCTGGTCGGATTTACACACCAGTGTGGCATTGGGGGTGTGAATAATAGTCACGCCTTCAAGACCAATCACACCCACCAGATGCGGCTTTTCCGAAACTGCCAGAATATCCCGGCTTTGCAGGGACGCAAGCGTGCAACCGGCCGCACGGTTTTTGTTTTCATCCGGTGAAAGCGTGGTGGCAAAACTGTTCCAGTTGCCCACATCCAGCCATTGTACGGGCATGGGAATCATCGCGACATGCGGAGCCTTTTCCATGATGGCATAATCGATGCTGATTTTGGGAAGGGTGGGATAAATTTCCAAAAGACGCCGGGGGTAATCCGGTGTTTGCCAGGCCTCGGCGATGCGCATAACCCCCTGGTAAGTCTCCGGCAGATGTTCTTTTATTTGTGCCAGAATGGTGCGAACTTTCCAGACGAACATACCGCTGTTCCAGCAGTATTCACCAGAGACGACATATTTTTCCGCAGTGGCCGCATCGGGTTTTTCCTTAAAGCTTTGCACTATAAAAGCTTCACCTGTGGTATCCAGGGAAGCTCCCTTTTGCACATAGCCATACCCGGTGGCACCGTGTGTGGGGGTAATGCCAAATGTGACAAGAAATTGCGGAGATTTCTCCACCAGGGAAAATCCGTTGGCCAGATGGCGCTGAGATAACTCCACTGGCTCACTAGTATGATGGGCGGTCAGGACGGCCTTACTCGCCTCCGGATTGATGCGGGAAAGAATCGCGGCGGAAAAGGCGACGGCATTGGCGGTATCTCGTCCCATCGGTTCGCCAAAAACCCGCTCTGGAGCCATGGCGGGCAGGCTCCGGAGAATCT
>JAJYPG010000166.1 GCA_021795535.1 Planctomycetota bacterium | reverse complement strand
CGGCGGATAACGCTCTTCCTGAAGCTTCAAGCCAAAAATGCGCTTTCCGACCATGCTCGGCGCAGCAACCTGGAACTGGTCCTGATTTTCCACAAGCTTGGCCAAAGCAATGGGGTCTTCCCGCGTACGCACAGCAATGAAATATTCGTTAGGCTGCGTGAATTGTTCCTCGGTCATTGCCGCCAGGAACATATTCGGCTGCGACTTAAACTCAACTTTCATAAATCGCGCCGTGACCGCACCGCGCAACAGTCCCCGGATTTTATCGGTTAAATCCTGAAAGCAGATCGCGGGCTTGTCATGATCATACACGGGCGGCGCCAACTGCTGATCTTTATCCGGATACATCGACCCCAGTTCCGCCAGAAGCTCACGCAATTCCAGATACATATCAAACGGCGTCACGTTGTTGACTTTCAGAATACTGGAAATCCGGGCGCTGGAACGGCTGATGGTGCGCAGGCGCAGGCATTGTTCAAATTGCACCCCCCGCATGGTATCCACGCTGAAGCCGCCGCGCGTAACCTGAAGCGACAACTCGGTTCTACCGGCTTCCAACTCATTGGCGAATTCGCGCAGTAGATCCCGCAACACCGGAGAACCTTTGACCAGCATGGACGGCGGAATAAAATTGGGATCCTGCCGCACCGCCCCGACTTCTTCTCCGACCCCGCGTACCACGCGCAGCACCGGGAGGACTTCCATATCTGTAGTGTCATCACCTTCCACCAGAAATCGTGCGTTGATCCGCCGCACCGCTATGGGCCTGGGATTCTGACCGGTATTTTCATCGGATTGCTCAATTTCCGAGACCCGATAAATGCTTTTGACCATCCACTGATCTTTGCCGTCTCCGGTAACGACATTGGCTCTTTCCGGACTCCACAGCGGTACCGCCAGAAAAATCGTCATGGATCCCGTGTGCGATTCGAATGCCTGCTTAATACTTAATGATGGAATATCCGCACTTTCCGGAAAACGCACCTCCAGGCCGCTGGGCATAATGGCGTGCAACCGTTCAAAACGGACCATCTGATTTTTCAGCGATTCCGCGGAAACCTGCGATTCAATTAAGCCGTAGGGGTAGCAGAACGCCAACGGCCGCATGGCCCCCAGACGTGACAAAATATGCCGCTGCATGATCTGTAAATGATGCTGTTGAAGAAACAAGCCCTCGTTAAAGTGAACTGCATCCATGATATTCCCTGTCTATGTACGCACCTTCGACCAGCGGCGGCGTTTTCAAATGACGCTTTCGACAAACTCCCGGACAATCTCCCTGATTTCATGATCAATCGCGGCTTCGTCCAGATGCTCACTTGCCAGTTCCGTGTATTTCTTCCAGCAGGAAACCTCCATGGCGGCAAACATTTTTTTGGGCGTAGAGCGTACCGCCGCCTCAATTTCCGCGGGGGAAAGCCGGGAGGCATATTTATGGGCAAACTGCCGCCCCGTTTGCCCCACGGAAGATAACAGCGCCGCGTTAATTTTGCGCAACCGTTCAAGTTCCTGCGATACCTGCCCGCGCGGTACATCCGGGTCATCCGCCAGAAACCGGCTCATCAGCCGCTGCAGCGGCGTGCCACGGCGCAAATTGGAATTTGGCACAATGGCTTTCCACATATTCCACGCAATTTGCTCAATGCTCATGGCCAGTTCCGAGAGCATCTGCAATAGTTCCAGCGCATGGCCCGCGTGCGGCTGTAAACCATCGTCAAGCTGCAATCGGGCGGACAATTTGTTCAGCGCCTCAGCGGGCCAGGCGGGACCTGAAGCCGGAGCCAGCCCCGCGCCCGTCAATCGGGCGATCAGGGCTTCTTTTTGCGCTTGCGGAATTTTGGGGGCCATCTCACAGAGTCGCTGCACCAGAAATGCGGGATCCTGCAATTCCAGAGCATCGGTATTGGACCCTGTGATGCTTTGAGTCTTTCCGTCCGACCCGACTTGCTGCCGCGCGATAACATTGTCATCCCATGACGGGAAATGCTCCGCCAGAGTCGCCAGAAATTCAGGACGTTGCGTAGGCGGAATTTCCGTGAGAATACGCTTTATTTCATCGGATATATATTCCTGACGGGTCTGCGCGTTCTGTTCAGCCAGATCAACCTGAATAGCGCGCAGACGGTTGGCCAACTGTGCGGCTTGCCGCGAAACATCCAATTCCGTTGAGGCCATGGCATCCCCTGCTAACACGCTTTACCAGCCAACAGCGGCTGAAAGATCGGTCAATAGTCGATCGCCGCAGCCGGGCCGAACGTGTAAAATATAGGCTCCACGCCGACGGAACACAAGCGCTGTGAAATACTGCGGTAAAATACCGGAAGCCTCACTCGGAAGCGTCATGGTTGACTGCGAAGTGCAATGTGGAACAAGTATGCTGTACCCACCGGCACCGGGCCTGCCAGCCGCCGGCACCCACCTGGTATCGAGCAGCGCGTTGCGAAGATCGCCGCGGTCTTCAACGCGCACTTTCGGCAATACTCACAGGTTCGACACCTTATCGCGGCGGATCATAAAACCCGATGAATAACCAACGATCGCCGTCGCGAGGGCTTGTGAAGAGTGCTACTTCCGCAGAGTTTCGCCCGGTTCTCGAAAACATTTTCCTCCGCGATATTTCCTTATTTTTCTTATATTGACTTCCCAGTATCCCTTGCGCGCTCTATGATTTGGCCCGGTTGTTTTGGCACGCCCTGAAGGGGGGCATGGTGTTTTGGCCGTTGATCTTTATCGGGATATTTTGAGCGGGACTGTGACGAACATTAAAGACGGGAAAAAAAACTCATTTGCGAAGAAATTCGCGTTACGCGGAAAGTTCCGTGCCGCGGTTGTAGCGGCGGTCCTTAGTGCGACGGGAACGGGTCTTTGCCTGGCGCGGGCACAAACGTTTGAGCAACCGATAAGTCCGACCATTTACCCCATTCTCAAACCCACGGGCACCATCGGCGTACCGCTGGTGGTGGCGGCGGAGCATACAACTACGTGGCAAAACAATGGGGGAACCATACATCTTTTGGCCGCGGGGCACGTGCGTATTGATGTCGGGTATCGCAGGCTCTCGGCGGATCATGCGGTCATCTGGTTGTATCCGCAGGGGCAGCGGCAGTCCGGATTTTTCAAGGTGCGGATATTTCTGGCGGGGCATGTGGTGATCCGCGAAGGCGCCGTGAATGCGGCGGTAAGCACCGCAAGAGAAATGCTGGTAACCACACGCATTACCTCACGTGTGCGATTATCCGGGCCGCCGCCGATTGCCCGCGACGAATCAAAAAATGCCCTTGTGATTCGCGGAAGAAAACTCATTGAGAAATTAGCCTCGGCTCCGCAGGCGCGGATGGCGATTCCCAATATTGAAATATCACCGACGGAATTGGCTTTGCGCAATGGCTGGTTTGCTGGTGGATCACGCGTGCCGGTTGCGCCGATTCCCGTGGCACCGGCCAAAGCAACATCCGCATCCAAGTCCAAGCCGGCAAAACCGGCCCCCGTCGCGCCGACGCCCACGGTCATGGCCACGGGCAACGTCATCCAGGAGGAAGTTATTGGAGATCAACGCCTGACGGTAGCCAAGGGTGAATTTTATCTTTTCAGACAAGTGCCCGGCCATAACGCCCTTGAACTGCGCGCCAACAATGCGGTTATGTTCAGCGCGGCGGGACATCGTGGTGCCGGCGGCAAAAAAGCCTCAGGTCCGCAAACGGCCCCGTTTGCGCGTAAGGTCCAGGGCGTATATCTCGATGGCGACGTAACGGTCACATACGGGCAGCAGACGCTGCGCGCAAATCAGGTATATTTTGATTTCACTACGAATCGGGCCATACTGCTTCATGCGGTATTAAGCTCTGAAGATATTCAGGCAAAATCGCCTCTGTACATGCGGGCTAAGGAAATTATCCAACTTGCGCAGGGGCAATTTGAAGCCAAATCGGTGAAATTATCGACGGATGAATTTTATCAGCCGCACTATTATATCGGCGCCGGCGCCATGACCGTGCGAAGCGTTGCAGCGCCGGCGCCGCCGGGCGCCAGGCCCAAAACCGCGTACTATGCCTTTTCTTCGACCAATACCACCGCCAATTTTCTGGGCGTGCCGTTTTTCTATTGGCCGTATGTTTCAGGCACCACGCGGCAAAATCCGTCACCGCTGAATTCCGTGAGCGTCGGCAATTCCAGCATTTTCGGGGCCACGGTGCAAACCGATTGGAATCTGCTGTCATTATTGGGAATCACGCCGCCCGGCGGCGTAGAAGCGGATCTTAATGTTAATGAATACTCCAGCCGCGGGCCGGCCACGGGTATCAACGCGCGATATAACATCAATGGGATGCACGGTGTCGTAAACAGCGCCTTGATGTATGACACCGGCACGGATCAGCTTGGCGCCAATAGAGACAATTTACCGGTCCCTGAGCACACGCGCGGCTTTATTTCCGTGCGGAACATGCAGCAGCTTTCGAATCAGTGGACCCTGGCGGTGGAAGGAAGTTACGTTTCAGATCCGAATTATCTCGAACAGTATTTTCAAAACATCTATGCCACAGCGCCAGAGCAGCAGACGTCCATTTATGTCAAACAGCAGCATGATACGGAAGCATTTACCGCACTGGGAAAATGGAATCTGAGCGGATTTATAACCAACGCGGATCTGGAAAACAATGAGTTCTCCGTCCAG
>JAJYPG010000165.1 GCA_021795535.1 Planctomycetota bacterium | reverse complement strand
ACCGTGGCCGCGATGAGCTTCTGACCCGCATTATGGAACATCTGGGCCAAAACGCCGCCGCTAGTGTGGCAGAGCCGGAACTGAAAATTGCCGTGGTCGGCAAACGCAATGCGGGCAAAAGCACGCTGATTAACGCCTGGGCCGGGCAACCGCGTGTGATCGTTTCGGAAGTGGCGGGCACCACGCGCGACAGCGTGGATGTGCGTATTGAATTTGATGGACGAAGCATTGTTGTCATCGACACCGCAGGTGTGCGCAAGCGGGCCAAAATGACCAGCAACGATCTGGAATTTTACAGTTACCATCGGGCGCAACGGTCCATCCGTCGGGCAGACCTGGTTATTTTACTTATGGACGCGGCGCTGGAATCCGGCGATGTGGACCAGAAACTTGCCGCCTACGTACAGAAACAGTACAAGCCAACCATTCTGGCGGTGAATAAATGGGACCTGGTGGGAGAGCGGGCCACCCCGGCCGATTTTGGGAAATATATTGGCGATATATTCCCCCAATTGGATTTTGCTCCGGTGGCGTGCATAAGCGCCAAGGACAACCAGCATGTGCGGGAAACGCTGCGGCTGGCTTTTTCACTCCACCGCCAGGCTTCCACACGCCTTGGAACGGGCCAGTTAAATCAGGCGGTGCAGGACATTATCGCACAGCGCGGGCCAAGCAGCCGCACATCGCAACCGGTGAAGGTTTATTACGCCACACAAATCTCCGTCAACCCGCCGACGATTGTTTTAAGCGTGAATCAACCGGACCTGGTAACGGAGGAATACCGGCGGTTTTTTGTGCGGCAATTGCGTCAGCGAACCAGTCTGGCGGAAGTGCCTATTCGCCTGCTGGTGCGCAGCCACCACAAAAAAGACCAGAAGGCCTCAACCAATGATGCAGCACCGGTGCGACGGCGCAGAAATTAGCGGCAATTTATTTGCCAAAATGCCAATCTGGGCCGACTCAACAGACGGATGCCGGCGAACGTATACTTCCTGAGTTGACTGATAATGACAGCCACTGGGAAAAACAAAACTTTTAACCGGAGTTAATACCATGGGTTCTTCCATGCCTTACAGGTTTTTTATCAACAGCAGCCAAAATCATTGCAGGCGGACCATTTTTGCCTTACTGACTTTTATAACATTGCTTGTTTTCGCGCCATCCGCCGTTAATGCCAAAACCTGGCGGCCCCATTTTGACCCCCGCAATTTGCGTGACACCATCACGGTCCAAATTGTGCATCATTGCACGCCCGCGATTGTTTCCATTACCGCCAAGCGGCTTATCACCCGACAGATCAATCCCTTCGGCAGCGTATTCTGGGGCCCGGTGGCCGGCGGGCCGTTTGTGCAGGTGCCCGCCAACTTTCTGGGCAGCGGATTTATTATTCAACGGCAAGGTTATATTGTTACCAACAACCATGTGGTGGATCAGGCGCGGGCCATTTCCGTGACCATGGCGGATGGAAAATCATACAAGGCCCATGTGGTGGGCAGCGACCCGCAGGCGGATCTGGCGATCTTGAAAATCAACCGCAAGGGAATTTATCCCACCATTCCGCTGGGCAGTTCCGCAGATCTTATGATTGGCGAACCCTGTATTGCGGTGGGAAACCCGTTTGGCTTCAGCCAAAGCGTGAGTTCCGGCATTATCTCCGCCATTCACCGCGAAATCCGCGAGCCAAAAAATCCGGTTCCCCTTAAGAATCTTATTCAGACCGATGCCGCCATTAACCCCGGAAACTCCGGCGGGCCGCTGCTAAACGCTTATGGGCAGGTGGTGGGCATTAACACCGCCATTCGCGGCAACGCACAAAACATTGGTTTTGCCATTGGGGTGGACAGACTGGCCTCACTCCTGCCGGAATTGATGAATCCGGCCATAGCGCGTGGCTTGAATATTCCAATTAACCTGGTGGATCAGCGTACCATTCGGCAGCCCGCAAGCATACATGAAGAAGTTCAGCTTGCGGGCAAGCCCACAACCCACATTACGGAAATTGACGGCCATAAAATAAAGACTTTGGTGGATGCCTGCGCGGCACTGCTGGAAACACTGCCCGGCCAGAAAAAGGCGCTGGTCAAACTTTCCAACGGACAAACCATTTCTTATCCCGTCACTCCCGTGCCGCCATCACCCGTGGTGATTGAAGCCCGGCAAAAACTGGGCATTACCATAGAACAAATGACCCCGCTCATTGCGGGAAAATATCACTTTAAGGTGCAGTCCGGAATTTTCATTAAGGCTGTTAAACCCGGTTCCATTGGTGCGCTGGCCGGTCTTAAACCACAGGATGTTTTGATACAACTTGGCCCATATCGGATTCGCACACTTCAGGACCTGGGGAAGTTGCTGCCACATTTGCCCAAGACCGGGCGGGTACAGGTGCTGGTGGTGCGTAACGCGGGCCTGGGTGTGGGGTATTTGATTTTTCCATAAGCAAGGGCGCCATGTCGCGTTTCAATCCTGATTGAATAGCCCCATTCATCCCGACGCTGTGTGCGGGCGAACATTTTCACGGAACAAGGAACGGGCGCGATGGTCACGCCCGTTCGTGGGGGAACTCTGGTGAAGCGTTTACGTAAGACTGCGCAGTGCGTATAGTTGCCAAACAATGAAATGGGTCCATCCGGTTTGCCGAGGTGGAATGTTGTGACTTTCCTGAATGAGGTTTCATGCCTTCGTTTGTTCTGCTTTCGCATCCTGAATCCTATTATCCCTGCACACAAGACATGCTGAAGGATATTGATTTTCAGTTGTACTGGCTGGATCATTTTTCCCATCATTTTGATCTGTTTATGAAACTTGCGGTGGAGGTTTACGGGCCGGAAAGCACGCCGCGCGCCGTGGCGTGCAAGGCGGCTTTGTGTGCGGAAATGGATTTGGTGCGGAAAAATCCGGGCAAGTATGGGGAACTTAACTTGCAGGTTATGGGAAAAGTGCGGCAGGAAATTCTTAAGGCACATGGTCTGGCGGACCCATTTCTGCTAAACAAGCGGAGGGAGAACCGTGCCATGCTTGCCCTGTATCCGCAGATTGTGAAAGAATTGGACCATCCGATCCAGCCATGCGATGACGCAGATACACTGCGACTGCTGGTGGAAGGCGTTTTTGCCGGCAATATTTTTGATATGGGTGCCACAGCCACAGCAAAACTTTTTGCCAAGGAATCACCCGATTTCCGCAAGGTGAGGCAACGTCTGGATGGGAAACGCCCGTGGCTGGTCGATCATTTTGATGCGTTTGCCAAGCGGCTGCTGCATGGTGGCGGCTATAAGAAAGCTCTTTTTTTTATGGATAACGCCGGCAGCGACGCCGTGCTGGGAGTGTTGCCGCTGGCCCGATGGCTGGCAAGACGGGGCACGCGGGTTTGTCTGCTGGCCAATGAAGAGCCGGCATTGAACGACATTATTGCCTCTGAATTACGCGAACTGCTGCAACAGGTTGCAGGCCTTGATCCGGTGATAAATTCTCTGCTGCAGCAGGAACTTATTTGTGCAGGTTCCTCCGGCGGGGATACGCCGTTGCTTGATTTGCGGGATGTTTCCGCAGAATGCAATGCGTTGGCGGCTGGGGCCGATCTGGTTTTTCTGGAGGGGATGGGGCGTGGCCTGGAGAGTAATTTTAATATCCAGTTGAAGGTGGATACGGTCAAGTTGTGTATGGTGAAAGAGGAAATTATCGCACGGCGACATGGTGGCAAGGTGTTTGATGTGATTTTTCGGTTTGATGAGGTGGCGGGCAGGTAATCTCCGCCATAATCATGGGGCACTCACCCTCGTAATCCGGCATTCGCGAGACTGGTTCAATGCCAAGGCGGTTTGCTGTGGCGGAAACAGACGCCGTTGTCGCGCGAATCAGAAAGTTGTTTCTGCCCCGTTGCCTATAGATTACAAATCACTGATTATTTTTTTTGAATGCCGCGGTTGCGCGGGACGGTTTTTTCGGGCTTGGTTATGGTGTTTTTACTTTTTTCAGTTTTTACATCGGTATTCTTTTTTGCTTGTGCGGCTGGAACAGAACTTTCGAGCGGCTGGGGTGTAAGTCGCTGGCCCAGTTCCAGCAGTTCACGGGCCTGGGCGAGGGAAACATCTGTGACTTGTTTTCCAGAAATCATTTCCGCCAGTTCCGTCACGCGAATATCCCCTTCCAGCGGCTCAACGGTGGTAAAGCTCTCACCTTTTTCCACCACCTTGCGAATGCGGATATGCCGGTCGGCAAAAGCGGCTATCTGCGGCAAATGTGTGATGCACAGCACCTGATGATGGCCAGCCAAAGCACGGAGTTTCTGGCCGATGACCGTGCCCATGCGGCCACCGACGTTGGCGTCAATTTCATCAAACACCAGAACACTTACGCGGTCCGGCTGGGCCATGATGGATTTAATAGCCAGCATGACGCGGGAAAGTTCGCCGCCGCTGGCAATTTTGCGCAGCGGTCTTGGTTCCTGTCCGGGATTGGGCGCAATAAGCAGGTCCACACTTTCCAAACCAGTGGCGACGGGAAAGGGATCGACTTCGCCGCCGCTTTGTTTCAGGGCGTCGCCACTATTGGCCACGGTTTTGAAATCAACCAGAAGCCGGGCTTCTTTCATGCCCAAATCCGCAAGGTGCCCATGCACCAAGGGGATTAATATATCGGCGGCGGCGCGGCGTTTTTTTTCCAGATTCGCGCCCACCGTGGTTAAT
>JAJYPG010000164.1 GCA_021795535.1 Planctomycetota bacterium | reverse complement strand
AGCAGCGGCTCAATTTCATGCCGCCGCGCACCGCTGCAAATACCGCATGGCACATTGCGTTCCGTCAGATGATCCAGCAGTCTTCTCACGCCGGGCAGCAGACCGGCATTTTCCACAATATCGCGATCCATAATGCGATCTTTGGCGGCGCACAATTCGGCAATAAGCTCTGGTGCGGCGGGCAGGCCCGCGTCTTGCAGCATCAGGCCGAAACCTTCTGTTGTGCCATAGACAATGTAGCGGGAAAAATAGAGTTCCGGCGTGATAAGAATGTCTTTTCCCAATCGCGATCGCAATTCTTTCAAGGCGTGATTATACGCCATGAGGTGAATTTCCTCTGTATTGGCAATAACGCCGTCAAAATCGAAGATTACACTGCCATGGGACATCGTTGCTACTCCTAAACCGGACAAGCCGGAACCGTATCGCGAACCATGTTAGAAGTGATTCGACGATTGAACAAGCCCCGGAAGTATAAAGTGTACTGTTTCAATAGAAATGTCACCCCCTTGGGGGGGAATCAAGCCCGCGCAGCAGATGTGCTGGTGCGCAGTTGGAAGGGGGGATGCAACCAAAAAGGTCACTGGTCACTGGCAGCGGCCGCATCTTGCCGTGCCAACTGGCCGCATGCAGCGGCAATATCGCGGCCGCGACTTTTGCGCACATGTGCCTTCACACCCAATGCGCGTATTGCGCTTTGAAAGGCAAACACGGTTGGCCCGCTGGGGCGGCGAAAGGCTAAATCCGGTACTTCATTGTAATAAATTAAATTCACGTTGGCTCTCATGCGCCGTGCCACCGTAGCCAATTCCGTCGCGTGCTCCAGCAATGTATTTACCCCATCCAGCATGATGTATTCCAAAGTCACCTCGCGACCGGTGGTCTGGAAATAATATTGGCAAGCCTCCACCAACTGGTCCACGGAAACGCCTTTGGCCCATGGGATAATTTGTTTACGCAGGTCATCATTGGGGGCGTGCAGGCTAAGGGCCAGCGTAACCGGCACGCCGACATCCGCAAGACGACGGATTTGCGGCGGCAGGCCGACCGTACTGACCGTAATTTTTCGGCCACCTATGTGAAAAGCCCATGGAGCCATAAGGGTGCCAATGGCGCTGACGGTAACATCAAAATTTGCCAAGGGTTCCCCCATACCCATGAACACAACATTGCTCAGACGATTTTCCATCGGTAAAAGATGGGTAAGCCGCAACGCCTGTTCCACCACCTGATTTGTCTGTAAATTGTTTTTAAAACCGGCCAGTCCGCTGGCACAAAACGCGCAACCCACCGGGCATCCGACCTGTGTGGAAAGGCAGGCGGTGCGGCGTGTCGCCACATTGCCCCGTCCAGTCTCATCGACCTCATCTTCGTCAAAGGGAATCATGACGCTTTCCGTCAGACCGCCATCCGGCCATTTAATCAGGCATTTTTCGGTGCCGTCCGTCGCACGTAAATGACGCACCAATTCGCCAGTGAACAGACTGAATTTGTCGTCTAGTGCGGCCCGGTCGGCTAGGGAAAGATTTGTCATCTGGGCAAAGCTGGTGGCCCGTTTGCGGTAAATCCATTCGAGAATCTGGGCGGTGCGAAATCTGGGCATTCCCATTCCAATAATCTGCGCTTCCAAGGCTGCGGCATTCATGCCCAGAATAGATGGTTTTGCAATATCGGTATTGCCGATTGGATCAGGTTTTGTATTGGTATTGTCGGCATTGGGTTTCCGGGTGCCGTTTTCATGGATCGGTTTATTTGTCATAATGTCCAGTATATCCGCCATAACGGCAAATTTCCCCCAGCTTAATCATAAAATGTATGTGATGGTACGGGGTGTCTGATGTTCTTTTGGCTTGGGTAGCCCGTCAAACCACGCTGACGCGGTGAATATTCGTTCGCGACAGGCATTCATGATGGCGAAGCAATTCCAGCAGGACTTCGCTTCCCTGGGACCTGGCGAAATCTGCTTCGGCTGCGGTGATGCCTGTCATGCAGAGCAGGTCCACACACCCGGAGGCCAACTGGAATTGTGGGGGCAGTTCTTCGGGTGGAAACAGAAAAAGCGAGATAAGCGGCGAATTCCCGGTTATGGGTCGCCCCAGTGCCACGCGATCCAGCGGACCGACCAGTTCGCCTTCCAATAATCCGCACCCGGTGAGCGTCTGTACGGCGGCAAGCCATAATAGAACGCTGCCTGCGAAGTCCGACCGTTGGGAAAATTGCATAAAAAATTCAAAACCCAATCCGCTGTATTCTCTTGGATTCGCCTTATCTGGAATCAGACCCCACGGCGTGGACAGGCCATTGGTTACATAAATATGACCTCCATCCGGTGTGGTTGGAGCAAAATAAAGCACGTTCAGTGTTTTCCACCGCGGGTCAATTTCCGTCTGTCCCAGCATTTGAAACAACTGGTCCGATATTTTAAATATGCCGCTGGCCGAGGCGCTGAAAAGCCGGGGGTAAATTTCCTCTTCACGGCTGCGCCACACCTCGGCAAACCATTGCTGATGTGGATTATCAGGAATATTCATATCCTTCAGGTCAGTCATGGGAAGCGTCTCTTAAAAAAGAATCACCCATAAGGCCAAGCCGGGCGTTGTAACAGTATACCGAGCGTGGCACACGCATTGCCAGACCAACTCTACGTGGCGTTGGTTTATTTGCTTTGCCTGACCAACTACGAAAAGGGTAATGGGTCATTTGGCTTTGGCTGATGGTTTGGCGGGTCTGGTTGAATCGTTGGACGAGGAACTGGAGCTTGTGCCTGAACCAGCGATTGAACCGGAGCCGGAGGAATCCGCGGGTTTGGCGGATGATGATCCAGTGTCCTTGCTGCTGCTGGATGATTCTGATTTGGTGGCACTCCTGGTATCAGATTTGCCATCTGTTTTGGCTGGGGCGGAATCGGATGTTGTGGCCGTGGTTGGAGTGGAATCTTTTTTTGCAGCCTCTTTATAGCCTTCGGAGCGGTAATCGGTCTGGTAAAAGCCGCTGCCTTTGAAGATGAAGCCGGCACCAGCGCTGATCAGACGGTTGACCTGGTTTTTGCCGCATTGGGGACATTTGCGGGTCGGCTGGGCGGTAATGGATTGAAATTCCTCAAATTCGTGGCCGCATTTTTTACAGCGATATTCATAAGTAGGCATGATAATATATTTCCATACAATACGGGCGAATACTGAAAAACAGCCTGAATCCGTCGCTCTCGGCTGTGTGCCAAAGAAACGGTTGCTATGTCAGGCTGATCCGTGTGGCTTGGGGACAAAGTCCTCGGCCTGTTTCACAGATATTCCGAACTCAAGATTCCGCCATACTGACTTTCACTTTGGCCGACCGCAACACACGGTCTCCCACCTTGTAGCCTTTGGAAAAGGTCTGCAGGACAGTCATGGGCGGCTGCTGATCGGTGTTTTCCCGGGCGATCGCCTCGTGCAGATTCGGATCAAAAAGCTGACCCGTTGGGTCAAACGCCTGAATACCGCGGTGCGCCAGCACTTTTTTTAGTTCATCATAAGTGATTTTTACACCCTGAAGCAGGGTGGACGCATCGGTCTTGGCAGGGTCAACGCCCAAGGCCATTTCAAAGTGATCCAGCACGTCCAGCATGTCGCGGGCGAAATCACCCTCGGCATTCTGACGGGTTTCCAATGATTCCCGGGCACTGCGCCGCCGCAGATTTTCAAAATCTGCCTGCCAGCGCAGAAGTTTCTGGCGAAGGTCTTCCGCTTCCGCTATGGCGGCGGCCAGAGCGCTATCGCTTTCCGCAGCCTCTTGCTCCGTAGAGTATCCATCCTGAATGTCATCTGACGAATTGTGTTTTGATTTTTCTTCCGACATACGAAGCCTCCGAAACAAGTGTTGAATGAAACTGTAAATTTCCGCTAATGTTATTTTTTCTCACCACCCTGATCGGCGGAGACTTTCGCGGCCTCCTCATTACCGACCAGATAGTCATGCAATTTTTCAAAAAAGTTCTTTTGTGCGGGCAAAACGGCGTGTTCTTCCGCGGCGGCGTAGTCGCGCAGCAACTGTTCCTGTTTACGCGAAAGTTTCCGCGGTACCTCTACCAGTATCTGGACCAGCAGATCGCCCTGTCGTCCACCATGCACATCGGGAAGTCCCAAACCCTTCACCTTCACGACCTGGCCAAATTGTGTGCCCGGTTCCACGCGCATGGTGCTTTTGCCAAAAAGGGTGGGAATTTCCACATCCGCACCGAGCGCCGCCTGCGTGAAGCTGATCGGCACATCCAGAATCAGATCATTGTCCTGACGGCGGAAAAAGGCATGTTCACTTACACGCACATAAACATGAAGATCGCCACGGGTAGTGCCATTCTCACCTGGCTCGCCCTCGCCGCGAACGCGAACCGCCTGACCATCATGAATGCCAGCCGGTATTTTTACCATGACCGTCCGCTTGAGCGGGCTACGGCCACTGCCATCGCAGTTTTGACACGGTTTGTCCACCATGGACCCCTGGCCCAGACAGGATGGGCAGGTGCTGACCATTTGAAACATGCCCCCGAAGCCGCGTTGGAGCACCTGACCGCGACCACCGCAGGTGGAGCATATTTTACGTTTGGTACCGGTTTTGGCCCCCGTGCCGCCGCAGGTATCGCAAATATCCTGACGGGTAAAACTCACCTCGCGCTGGCATCCCTGGGCAACATCCTTGAGAGAAATTTCCACCTGGGTTTCCAAGTCAAAC
>JAJYPG010000163.1 GCA_021795535.1 Planctomycetota bacterium | reverse complement strand
AATTCTGACGACCTTCAGTGCGGAAGCCAGCGGCATGACCAGCGATGGTATTATTGACCGCCTGATTAAGGAAGTGCTGCGCAACGCCACTGCCGCCTGAGATTTTCCACATTTTCCATCTTGCCTGCGACCCGGATGGGATGGAAAGTCGGCCTGACATGCCATTGGCCAGACGATGAATTGGAGACACCTTTGCTCCCTCCGGACTTGAAAGAAAAATCCCCGCCTTCTCCGCCCGCGGTGTCCATGGAGCTTCTTGCGCCGGGGGCTTTGGCAAAAATAAGCAGGCTTGACCTGCTGGCCCATCAGGTAATGGATGGCTATGTGCAGGGACTGCACCGATCGGGCCAGTTGGGCTTCGCTGTCGATTTTGCCCAGCATCGCCAATATGTTCCCGGCGATGACATTAAACGCATTGACTGGCGGCTTTACGCCAAGGCCAACCGCTATTACATCAAGCAATATGAGGTGACCACCAATTTGCGGGCACATATTGTGCTCGATTGCAGTGCCTCCATGAATTATCGGGGTGAAAACGACCCCCTCACCAAGTTCCGTTACGGACAATTTGTGGCCGCGGCGCTCTCCTATCTTGTTTTACACCAGCAGGATTCCGTGGGGCTCATTACGGTGGACAATAAAATCCGTACGTTCATACCACCGCGTTCCACGCCCTCGCATCTGATCAACATTGTTCAGACTCTGGAAAATACGGCTTGCACACTGGAATCCTCTCTGGCTCCTCTGCTGCACAACATAGCCGAGGAACTCGGCCACCGTGGCATGGTCATTCTGGTCAGCGATCTGTTTGAAAAAACCGACGAACTCATCAAGGCCCTGCACCACTTTCGGCATCGCCGCCATGAGGTGCTGCTGCTACAGATTATGTCTCAGGATGAGCTTTCTTTTCCCTTTCGCAAATGGACACTCTTCAAAAACATGGAGTCGCCCGCGCACCGCCTGCGACTGGACCCTGCGCTGATGCGGCGGCAATATCTGGATGCCGTGGCCAATCATCTGGCGGCTATTCGCAAGGCCGCCGGTGCCATGCGCATCAGCCACGTCTTATTGAATACATCCCATCCGTTTGATGAAGCCCTGACACTGTATCTGGCCAAACGGATGCAACAGAGAGGAGTTTAAACCCAGCGCGGTTTTTTAATCCATAAAATGTGTTGTCATTATTTTACGGCCTTTAACTTGCATGGACGATAGACGCTTCAATGTTTGAAATTCCCCTGCTTCTGAGCGGCCTTGTTCTGGCTGGAATCCCGGTGATCATTCATCTGATGCACCGCAGCAGAACCACGCCTGTGGAATGGGCGGCGATGATGTTTTTGCAGGCCAGTGAAGTGCTGCAAAAGAAGCGGCGCAATATAGAACATTGGCTCCTGCTGCTGCTGCGCATGGCGCTGCTGGCGGTTCTGGCCATTCTCCTGGCCAAGCCATTGCTGCCCGTTGGGAAATTCAACCCGCTCTCCGGCAATAGCGCCAGCGATGTGGTGGTCGTGCTGGATCATTCCATCTCATCGGGCTTTATTAATGGGAAAAAGACGGTGTTTCAGCAAGGTGTTGCGGTGGTGCGGCGGATTGCCGCAAAACTTCGTCCGTCTGATACGCTTTCGGTGGTGCTGGCGCAGCGCCATCCGGTTTCTCTGACGCGCCGCCCGGTTTCCGCCGCCGATTCCAGCGCCATAAACAGTAAAATTATAAAT
Source organism: Planctomycetota bacterium (assembly GCA_021795535.1). The sequence goes on along the minus strand of JAJYPG010000163.1, from coordinate 3,048 downwards.
GTGCTGCGCAACATGAGTCCGGGATTGACCGGATCGTCGATTCCCAAGGCAATTGACCTGGCGCGCCGCGTGGCTGGCCGTGGTGTGAATTATCAGAAGCTGATATTTGTGGTATCCAATCAGCAGAGCGTTTCCTGGCGGCTCAATCATCCGGTATTGTGGAAGGCCACGCTGGGCGGCGCAAAACGCGAGGCGGGCAGGTTTTCCGTTTTTAATCTGCCCACCCCCATGACCCGCGCACAATCAGATATTGCCATTGGTTCATTGCATATTCAGCCCGCGCTTCCCGGTGTCGGGCATCCAACCCGGATATTTTTTTCCGTCGGCAATTCCGGACCGCTGCCGCTTTCCAACATTCCGCTGGTGCTGGCTGTGAATGGCGTGCCTGTGGATCATCAAACCTTGCCGGAATTGGCCGCAGACCAGACGCAAACTGTGGTTTTCAAATACCGCTTCCACCATGCCGGTTCACATTGGATGAAGGTAAGCACCCCTTTACACGATGCCCTTGCCGCGGATAACTGGTCGCTCGCCTCGGTTCAGGTGTGGCATCGGCTGGCGGTTCTGGTGGTGGACAGTCAGCTTTCCACCGTGGGAACTTACCGCGCGAGCCGGTTTATTAAAGCCGCGCTGAACCCTTATGGTGAAAAAGAGTCAAATCTTGCCCTGGCTGCCCCAAAAGTGGTCAGTGTGCAGGGGGCGCTTGGCGAAAAGATCCGCCGCTATGGCGCGGTTATTCTTAACGATCCTTCTCAGCTGCCGACCGCGCTGCTTCGCCGTTTATATCATTATGCCCACACCGGCGGAGGCGTCTGGTTTATTCTGGGCCGTAACAGCTCCGCGAGTCTGGTCAATCAGGCATTGCCCGCCAGCGGATTTGCTTTGGGAAAATTACAGACCATGGCTTCGGCCACCCATCCGCCCGCCATTCTCATTGCCGATCAGCGCAGCAATCTGGTGCGGCCACTGGCAGTCCTTCATCGCAATGGAATTGTGGGCGTCACATTTACCAGGTGGTGGAACTTCAAAGTGACCGATCCGCAGGCCAGGGTTATTCTGGCGACCGGTTCCGGCGATCCACTGATGATCACACGCCCCATTGGCGATGCGGGCGGAGCAGTGGTGCTATCAACTTTTCCGCTGGATGGCCACTGGAATGACTGGCCTACCCGCGCCGGCAGTTTTGTGCCCCTGGTGAATCAGGTGGTTGATACTCTGGCCCTGGGCAAACGCAAACTTGTGGCACGCCACTTTTTGAATTCCGGCGATACCATCATCTGGACCGGCCCGCCTGCGCCGGCCATAACCGGAGCGACCATTGTTGACCCCGGCGGTGTCGTCAAGGCTCTTGTGCCGCAATTGACCGGTTCCGGCCAGTATCTGCTGGCCTGGAATCACACCGACAATCCGGGCCTTTATACGTTGCATTTTAAGCCATCATCGGCACACCCACGGGTCTATTACTGTGTATCCATTGATCCGGCGCAACTGCTGATTAAGCCGCTAAGTGCGGTCCAGATGGCGTGGCTGATTCACAATCATTATATAAAAGCCCGGATTACCACTGCGGGAATAACCCGCGCTTTGGGAACTCTCCGCCACGGCACGCCGCTTTGGCCTCTGCTGGCTCTGCTGATGCTGCTGATGCTGGTGGCCGAAGTATTCTGGTGCCGCCGTATGGCCCGTCTGGCGACGGGGGCGGATGTTGCGGGGGCCGGGATGCCCGGTCAATCCATGGAGACAATCGCACAGGCGAGTTAAAACAGGATGGTATGACAGCAGACGCAACCAGTAAAAATATGAGTTGGCATTTAAGCCTGCATCCCGCGCTTCCGCTCTGGCTTATGGTTGGAGCCTTGCTTGCCGCGCTGGGCCTGATTATCTATTTATATCGGGCACAGCGCATTATTGTGCCCCTGCGCACCATTGTCATCCTTACAGCTTTGCGCCTTGGTGAACTGGCTCTGCTGGCCATTCTGCTTCTCGCACCGGCCATCCGTTGGCAAAAGGTGGAACGTTCACCCGGAATGCTCTGGCTGGTGTTGGACCACAGCGCGTCGATGGCGTTTAAGGATGCCCAGGCGCGTCCGGTCGAACGGTTGCGGTGGGCCTGTGCGCTTGGCTTTATTCCACCCGGCGTCTACCGTGGAACCCTGGATAAAAATCTGGCACGGCTCACAATTCTGGACCAGCGGTTGACGCGGCGGATACAGGAATTTCGCCGCTTGAATCTGGCTGTTTCCATGCATGCCCGTACCGCGGCTTTAACCCGAATGAGCCATGCCCTGCGCCAATGGAACCACGCCCTGGCAAAAATTTCCGGAAAATTAAGCCATCGACATGGTACGAAAAATATTCGCGCAAGCCTGGGTTCACTCCATACGCTCATGACCCATGCCATTGCCGGCCTTACCCGGACATCCACCGGTTCCCAACCGTCATTTCAGTCGTCCGCTGATGCGCTGCTGGTAAATTTGCGCACGGCCATGAATCAGCTTGGCGTACTGGCTGGCCAACAGGATCAGAATTTTTTAGCCCGCCACACCGGCGATGCGCTGGTATCTTCGGCCATGAATCGTGTGGCCTCCATGAGCCGTGCGCAACTGGCTGTTGCGATTCTCCTGCGCAGGCACAGTGGTCGGAAAACATTTTATTCCATTTTAGCTGATGCCCCGACGCATCTTGTCAGTTTTGCCGGAAAGGCGTTCACCCGTCGTGGTCCGGCGGTCGGTTCAATTCATGCGGTGCTTTCCGCCCAGCTTACACCCACCGGTAAAACGACCAATATAAGTGCGGGACTGGCCAAACTGGCGCAGCGCCTTCGCCCGGACGCCCATACCAGTGCTGTGCTCATATCTGATGGTCGGGGCAACATAGGTCCGGACCCGGTGGAAATGGCTCGTCTGTTGCGGGCACGCGGGGTGCGCACTTTCACCATTTGCATTGGCTCAGACCAGAGCGTTCCTGTCGCCTCTATTCACAGTATTGACGCGCCGGAATGGATTTTTAAAAACCAGCGGATTAAGGTTGTCGCTTTTATTCACCTCA
>JAJYPG010000162.1 GCA_021795535.1 Planctomycetota bacterium | reverse complement strand
TCGCGCTGTCGCGCATTCCATTGACCATAGAAATGAGCGGCTCCGGAAAGTCCATAACGCAGCTTGTTCATAAACACGGGGTTCAGGCCGCGGTCAAGGATAAGCAGGGTATAAGCTGTTCCGATTAAAGGGGCCTCGGAACCACCGTTCCAGCCAAGCAAGACGGCACCCCAGCTACCGTCCTTATTCTGATGCTTGAGTAAAGTAGCCGCGAAATCACGATACCAGTCATGGCCACCGAAGGTTTTAATACCGCTGGCCAAGCCAACACGTTCATCGCCATACATGGCATACAGGTACGTCTCATTGGGGTTGAAGTTATGATTCATCCAGTGCAGGCCGGCCACAATGTTTGGATCTTTCACAGGCTGAATGGACGTGTTGCGGGCATCAATAAATTCATCGCAAATAAACAGGCTGGCCAGACCGGCGGGGGTAAATTGCGTGGCCCGACCGGCAGAGGGTTTGGTGGGTCTGCCAACAAACCCCGCATATCCCCACGTTCCGTTAATATGCTGGGAAATGCGCCAATGCCGCGATTCAAGCTGCCAATAGCGGAACGGAATCTCCAGACCCGCATGGGCACATGCCCATATCCCCAGGACGCCGTATTGGGTATTGGAATTATCCCATCTGCCGGGCACATTGGGAAAATCAAATTGGATACTCCACCGGTGTGTTGCAGCATTAAACGCACGGTATCGCACTGGAGCATAGTAGATATATCCGCCATCACGGTGGACTGTATCCAGAAGATAACGCCTGTCAAGATTCAGTACGCGACGATACTTTGCCTTGTTCGGCAGCAAGGCAAAGACATTGGCCTGAAATGATGCGGCATAAGTGGAGGTTGGCTTAATGCCTTCCAAATAATGTATCGCCAATCGCATTTTGGGGCCGTAAAGATTCAGCGACCGCAAATGCAAACTCTGGTTCACATCAATAAGAGCTTCGGTAACCAGGGCGGCCTGTCCGCCCTTTAATGAAAGCCCCATTTTTGCCAGTGGCGAGTCTAGCGGCACTGCATAATTCTTCCAATCGTTCTGATCCCAGGTATTTTTCGGATTCTCGTTATTGAGTAAAAAGACAACCCCACGTTTGATCGCGTTAATAACCTGACTGGAACGCACAGGAGTCGCGGCATCGCTTCGCGGCAAGGAAACGACCAGACTTAACGCAAAAACAATTCCCACACACCATTTTCCACCAAAGCCTCGTGATCTCATAAAGGAATTCTCCTGGCTTGAATCAAAAGGGGAACAACTGCCGTTAAAATTTCTCTTCCCTTGCGGTGGGTGGCTTTCCGTAAACCGCCATCTACAGTGGAGAACATCCGCAATCATCCATTATGCAAATAAACCCGCACAGGGCAACCCTGAACCTTGCCTGTTTCTGGCTGGGTTGATAAATCCATCTTACAATAGCCATTGTCGCCGCTGAACATCATCCACCCGTTATAACAACAATGGGTGATCCATTGCCATGCTTTTATCTGAAAAATGGTTATTATGGTGTGGTATCTTAAAAGGGATTTCCGGGATTTTGGAGTGCGTAAAATGAAAAAGAAATGGCGACAGATGCTGGTCATAGCGTTTCTGCTGATTCTGGTTCTGGTTTTAGCGCTCTGGTTCTCCATTAACGGCATCATTCGGGAACAGGTTGATACGCGGGCCACCGCCGCGTTGGGGGTGCAAACCACGCTCAACAACGTATCACTGAATATCCTTGGTGGATCACTGGTGCTTAAAGGGATGACTATCGCCAATCCACCGGGTTTTGGCGATCCGCACCTTCTGCAAATGAAGACCTGCATGGTTTCTGTTAAAATTGGTTCTTTACTAACCAAAACCGTGCAGATTAACACGATTGCCATAGACGGAATGACCGTTTCTCTGGACCAGCACGGTCTGAGTTCCAATATTCAGACCGTACTAAACAATATCAATAAAAACACCGCCGCGCCAGCTCCCGCCTCCGGCGGCGCACCGGCAAAAAAATCGCGTACACAACAGAAGGCTTCGGGCGGCAAACAACTGGCGATCAACCAGGTGGTGCTGACCAATCTGACCGTCATAGTGCGGCCCGTGATTCTTCCTGGCCAAAAGGGCCTGGCCATTCCCCTTCACTTTAACAAACTCGTGATCCCGCAGCCCACCAATTCCAATGGCCGACCGCTGCGCATCGCAGACCTTTTTGGCCAGATATTGGGTGATATTGTGGTCAAGGCCGCAAGCAGTACGCAAATTCCCCCCGCCTTCCGCAATTCATTGAAAGATGCGGGGGGTATTCTTAAAACAGGTGCGGGCGCATTGTTAAAAGGATCCGGTTCGCTGGAAAAATCCGTGGGCAACACGTTTAAGGCCTTCGGCAACCTGATTCCCGGCCAGAAAAAAAATTCCAGCGGGGCGGCTAAATGATGACCGTTCTCCCGCTTCCCATCGGGACCATCGGAAGCGGAGCCTTCGCCGGTGCACTGGCCTGGGCCGCCCGCCATAACGAATTGATTGATATTGCAATATTTGTTTTAACATATATTGGTATGGCAATAGGCGGACTGCCCGGCACGCGACTGGACCGCGCGTCCATTGCCACACTGGGTGCGGTGGCGGTGCTGCTTTTCCACCGCATGACCTTTCAACAGGCCATGAATGAGATTAATTTCCCCACTCTTGCTCTGCTGGTCAGCATGATGGTTATTTCCGCCCAGCTTCGCCTGGCGGGCTATTACGACTGGGTGGTGCGGCGTATTGTGGCCGCCGGCAAAAGCCCACGCAATCTTCTGGCCTTCATTATGCTGTCGGCGGCTCTGCTTTCCGCCCTTTTCGCCAACGATGTCATCTGCCTGATCTTTACACCGGTGCTTTGTCTGGCCATGCGGCGCGCCGGACGCGACCCGATTCCATATCTCATGGCATTGGCTGTTTCCGCCAATATCGGGTCCGCGGCAACCGTGATTGGCAATCCGCAAAACATGCTCATTGGCCAGGCGGGCAATTTATCCTTTGCCGCCTTCACCCTGACCGTGCTGCCCCTGGTGGTGGTCTCTTTGGCTTTGGCGTATGTGGCCGTGGCCACAATTTATCACCGACGCATCTTTCGGGAACCCGTAAAACCAGTGGAGTTACCCACCGATCACCCGGCCGCACAACAGGTCGTTACACGCTGGTCCATGATTCACAAAACGCTGGTGATTATGGGCCTGCTGCTGGTGGCGATGGTGGCCGGTGAATGGATCGGACTTTCACGTCCTGTTGCTGCGCTGGCCGCCGCGGGGCTGGTGCTTATTTCACGCAAAACCCGGCCACGGGATTTATTTACACTGGTGGATTGGAACCTGATTCTTCTATTCATCGGGCTTTTTATTGTCATTGGCGATGCCCAGCGCCATGCCCTGCTCGCCCCGGCCATGCACGCGATAGCCCATGCCGGAATTTCGCTGAAATCCCATGGTCCACTGGCGGCCACCACACTGGTGCTATCCAATCTGGTCAGCAATGTGCCCGCCGTTCTGCTGCTTAAACCGGCCATTCCCGTTGCCGCAACCTCCACCTGGTATCTGCTGGCCGTGGTCAGCACGTTTGCTGGCAATTTGACGCTGCTGGGATCCATAGCCAACCTCATAGTGGCCGAGCAGGCCAAACAATTTTCCATCAACCTCCGGTTCACCGAATACCTGAAAGTGGGTGTGCCGCTGACGCTGGTCAGCACATCGCTGGCAGTGGTGTATTTTCACCTCATCCACTGATCCGGCAATCTGCGGATGAAAATGTATCTCCAGAGAATACGCCCTATTCTCTTGCACACTTCAACCCGACGGGAATTGGCGATACCATTTACCCCTGCGACGGCTCCGGAGAATGGCCCGTTGCCGCAAAAATGTTTTGCCTGATTTATTTGGAGTTTATATGTCCTCTGCCGCCAAACCTGTTAAACGTCCCATGATGCTGATTGTTCGTGATGGCTGGGGCCGCAACCCGCATCCGGAAATGGATTCCTATAATGCCGTTAAACTTGCCGCTCACCCCATTGATGACCAGTTGATGGCCAGTTACCCCAGCGTACTGGTGCATACCAGCGGCGAATGGGTCGGCCTGCCCCAGGGTGTTATGGGCAACAGTGAAGTGGGACACCAGAATATTGGCGCTGGCCGCATTGTGGATCAGGAGACCATGCGCATCACCCGACGTATTCGTGATGGAAGTTTTTTTGCAAATGCGGCGTTAAACAAGGCTTTCAGCCAGGCTGTCAAAAAGAATGGCCGCGTACATATTCTTGGCCTCTGTTCCGATGGCCGCGTGCATTCCGACCTGGAACATGCCTACGCCATTCTGGAATTGGCCAAACGGGTGAATTTTCCGGCGGACCGCGTTTTTATACACGCCATAACCGATGGCCGCGATACCGCACCCCAGGGCGCACGGCGATATTTGGCCAGCCTGGAAGCCAAAACCAAAGAACTGGGAGTGGGCCATATTGCCAGTGTGGTGGGCCGCTACTATGCCATGGATCGCGACAACCGCTGGGACCGCGTGGAAAAAGCTTACAACCTGCTAACCCGGCGGACTGGCCAACATTTCCCCACCGCCCAGGCGGCATTGGAAGATTATTACACCCATGCCTCCGAACCTTCGCGCGGCGGTGATGAATTTGTGCTGCCCAGCGTGATTGACACCCCGGGTGGCGGTGACGCAACCATCCGTGATCACGATTCCGTTATTTTCTTTAATTACCGTGGGGACCGCCCGCGGGAAATAACCAAAGCCTTCATGTA
>JAJYPG010000161.1 GCA_021795535.1 Planctomycetota bacterium | reverse complement strand
GAGCTTGGCTGCGGAAAATTTTTTACCGGCCGCGGCAGCAAGCCGTCCCGCTTCCGATGGCGGTATGCAATGTATTCCGTAGCACAGGTGGCCTTGGGGCAAGGTCAGCCCCTTGAGGAGTTGCCGTGGGACGGAGATACGGTGGACGAAGATGAGCAGGCTATTGCCGGCGCTGCTGACGGTTCGATGCCGCCGCCCCCTGCCGTAGCCTCTATCCTGCAGACTGTGGATTTACCAACTGCCATGCCACGACGCCTGAACAACTACAGCTTTCCGCTGCGGCCGGATTTGCTAGTGCCCTTGGCACTGCCGGTGGATTTGACGTTGTCGGAGGCCGAACGGCTCAGTGTTTTTGTGAAGGCATTGGCCGTTACGCCGCACGTTGCCGGCAAACCTTCTGATACTTGATCTACAGTGATTTTGTTAGACTATTTGACTATTCCCACTTTCAAAGGAGTTTTTCCCGTGAAGCATGAAGTTAAGTTTTCAATCCCCGAGCGCGACCTGGGTAATGCGGACGTCGAATTTGTCGTTTCCGGGAATAATTCCCGGATAGGCATGCTGCAGATATCACGAGGAGCGATAGTATGGTTTCCATCGGGAAACTCCTACGGCCACAAAATCTCATGGAAGGAGTTTAACGACTTTATGACCCAGAAGCCGAAATCGGAAAAGCGTTAATTTCAGGATGAATGCTCGCCGGGCACAGTATAGCATTATTTTATGGCATATTATCCTTGCACGTTCAGCCATCTAATTTTAAGTCGCTAAAATAAACATTTCCGTAACCCAAAGGGTTACAGAAATTTGACATAGGCTATATATGAACATAGAATTCAGCGATGCCAAAACGGCCGAGTTGTTCAATACCGAAAAGCGGCTGCGTGGCCGCTACGGTGCGGAGCTGGCCAAGGCGATTATGAAACGGCTGTCGCAGGCTCATTCGGCAACCTGCCTGGAGGACTTGCGAAACCTCCCGGGCCATTGGCATAACCTGGAAGGGGACTACGCGGATTGCGTCAGCGCTCGGCTTTCCGGTAACTGGCGTTTGATCCTTAGACCCGCCCCACCGATCCCACGCAAGCCCGATGGTGGCCTGAACTGGAAGGAGGTTGTGACACTCCGCTTCGTGGACGTGAAAGATTACCATTAAGACTTGAAAGGTCCCATGTCATCCACCTATCCATTTAATCCTGACTATGCCGTTCCGCCGGGCGATACGCTTGGGGAGCTTATTGACGAACGCGGTATGACCCAGAACGAAGTGGCGATTCGTACCGGACTGTCGCGTAAAACGATCAATGAAATTCTTTCCGGCAAAGCCCCGCTTACCCCGGATACCGCACAAAAACTGGAATTGGTGTTCCAGACACCCGCCCGGTTTTGGAACGAGCATGAACGGTTGTATCGGCAACACATTGCCTTAAAGGAGCATCAGAAAACACTCGAAGAGCATCGGGGCTGGGAGAAGAATTTCCCTTATTCTGAGCTGGCGGCGCGCCAACTGGTTCCGGCCACGGGCAATGTGCTACGCAGGATATGGAACCTGTGCGGATTCTTTGGGATTTCTCGCCCGCAGGCTGTTGACCAGATATTTGCCGACCTTACCATTTCCGGCACGCTGTTCCGCCGGCAATCCATCACCAAGCCCAAGCCGTACCTGGCATGGACATGGTTGCGCGTTGCCGAAATTCAAGCACGAAAGATTGAATCCAGCGCATATCGTGAGGCAGAATTCGTGAAATGCGTCCGTGCTGTCCCGGGAAAGACGGCGGAAATTCGCGATTCAGAGGGCTTTGACCTTTTCCGCAGTGATATGATTGAATCGTTTCGTTTGGCCGGGGTCGCGCTGGTATTCGTGCCGGAATTTTCCGGTGCGGCTATCAATGGGGCAGCCTTTTGGCAGGCAGACCGTCCTGTCATTGCGCTAACCCTGCGGGGTAAGCGGCTGGATGGCATTATTTTTACGCTATTGCACGAGGCGGCACATATCCTGCACCATGGAAAAAAGACGACGGTTATAGACGCCGCGATTCCGAGCGAAGCTGCCACAGGCCAGAAGATTGAAAATGAGGCGGATCGTGTCGCTTCTGCGTGGTGCATCCCTGACGATTGTAATGAAGAAATTAAATCCCTCAGAACCGCCGAGGAGCTTGGCCGGCTTGGCAGGAAAATTCGGGTGCATCGGGACCTTATCATCGGACGTTATGCGCGACTGACAGGTGATTACAGGCGGTTTTCGTCAATTAAATTGCGGTTGGAATGGAAGCAGGTTTAATATAACGCTTTAGCCAATGCCGCTGATGCCCAGCGATAATGCGGCCAGGCACGCGCCTTTCCGATCGCCATCGGAATTGCCAACCCTTATGGCTTTCGGGGCCGACCACACTGGGTAGGGCGTCAGGTGAAGGCGTTGGGTGCATACGGCGACGTTAGGGGACGGGCACCAGTTCGGCCATTTTTTTAGCCCAGGGCTGGAGTTGCCTCTCATCGACCACTTCTGCGTTTAGATCCTTGAACAGTTTCTGTGCGTCTGAATACATTTCCCCAAATTCACCGCCTTCTTTGGGTGGCAGTGTTACCACGCCAATTGCCGGCGTATTCGCTGATCGTTCGAGGTCTTTAATAGCCCAAGCTGTTGCGCCAACCTGTTTTTCGATTTCCCGTGGAGCAGCAATCTCGAATGAAATGGCTTGCGCGAGAAAATAGGGATGTCCGTTGGACACGCCCAAGTCGAAGGTATGCCGGCCAGTTTTTCCGTGCTGTACAAAATTCGTCTTCAGGTAAATATTTGCAACCGATCCGAGACGGAATTTCAGCGCTTCCCGGATTGTCTGCTGCATTGTGCGGACGAGGTCCAATTTTCTCCTGTATCCGAGCTTGTCGGGGCCGGTCTCGGTCAGAAAGGTTCTGGCGGCATAGATAAGCAGCTCTTCCGGGGCCATAAGTGATGGCCTTGGGTCCGTAAACTGAATGGAGTTGCGCCAATTGGTTGCGATATGCCGTACAAATTGCTCGTCGTGTATCTTTTTTGCTGATTGGGCGAATTCTTTCAGGAAATCAATCTGTTCGCCGCCAAATTTTCGCAGCCGCGTCCAATCGGAAACACAATGGAATTTTGCGTTGCCGCCTGTAAGGACGAAAACCCCAAAGTTTGCCGCCTCCGCTTTTATCGGATCCGGTACATAGCGGGCTAGGCAATAATAGGACAAGGTTTGTTCACTCATGGCTGGTCTCCTTATGCTGGTCATTCTGGTCATTATAGTGAGGCCAATAAGCTCTCTCTCCGGCTTTCCAAGTATAGCGCCAATTTGGCGCGTTCGTCTGCGGTCAGCCCCCATTCGTCTGGCGGGGCGGCAACAGCCTTGGCGATGGAGGCATTATCCAGTTTATCCAGCGAACGCACCGCACGGGTGATCTCGTCCGAAGTGAAGCTACACTTATTAACTATAGTCAAATCCAATCCGGATAACGGCGCGTCTGAAAGAGACTTTATAGTCCAATCCGGTCCTTTTGGGAAGAAATGTCCGTGATCGTGCGAATAAACGAGTCTTGGGATTTGTTTATGGTATAAAAATTGATGATCACCCGCCACGAATGCCAGGCCATAAAGTACCGCGAGCGACGCGAATCGTGGTCTGTTCTCTTGGACATAGAGAAAGTTAAAGTGCTCCCTGTTTTCCGAAACGTCCTTAATAAAGCGAGAGCCGTGACAGATACCCGCCCGCATATGCTTAATTGCGGGTTCTGCGGCGAGCAGCTCTGGCGCCAGTTCAACCAGGGCAACCTCGGGGGTGGGCGCCCCCATGGTTACACCCAAATGCCCTATAATCTGGTCATTGGCGATCATTCGTGGTGGATTGTACCATTTCACAACATAATGATGCCCGTCAGAACAGGCCATTAAAACAGGTTTGGAACACGATTGGTATGTCGTTCCGGCGTAATGTAATGCCTTGATGGGTGCCGGCCGTTGTGCGATGGCGCACGCAATGATACTTTTCCATTCTTCAATGTCCGGCATTCCATTTTCCCTTACAATAGATACTGATAATCCTCGTTGCTCGGTTGGGTGTCAAGTATGGCATTTCACTTTACCTTGCGGCGGCGGAACTCCGCCAATGCGGCATTCATAGCCTGGTTGGGTACCGGTGGGAAGGTGGCTGGTATATGGGTGAAATCTTTTTGGGTTAAGCCGTACGGATGGGAGATCAGACCGTCGAACGCTGCACCGGGTATAGCGAACTCGGCGGGGCCGGTTCATCGCCGCGCCCCAAGGTTTCGCCACCCGACGGACTAAGCCAGCCCGGTTGTCGGTTGCCGCGCTTTTTCCAGCAGATACGAACAGCAAACCGCGGCGATGCCGACAATCAACTGGGCTTCTCCCCAGGCCAGATTTCTATTCTCGTTCCCGTGTCGCGCTCAACAAAGACCATGCGGATCGTCTTGGCAATCCATTTTTCGCCCGCATCACAACGCGCTTTATGTGCCGCCTTTACGGCCACAATGGGCGAACCGTCTTGGCCGCCAGCGTAAACACCCGGACCGGAAAAGCCGTCGATATAAAGCATGTCGCTTTTCACCGTCCGGCCGAGGATCGCGAACCAAGCATTAAGGTATGCGTCGAGAATGGCAATTTTTGCCAGAGTGTGTTCCCGTGCCGACCATATTGGTTCCTTCGGCGGTTTGGACATAATGCAATCCTCCGATATCGACCATATGCTAACAAATACCTAACAATTGTCAACGCGGCGGCACAATCAGGGATCGGATTGGTGCTCCGTCCCACAAGTGGCGACGGTCCGCACCCTAGCCAGTGCGCCGCCGCTTTCACCTCGT
>JAJYPG010000160.1 GCA_021795535.1 Planctomycetota bacterium | reverse complement strand
CGTGCATCTTAAATTGGATTCCGCTTTTCCCCGATTTACCGAGGGGTTGCTCAATACGGTTCATCCACATTATCTGTCTCCAACGCCCTCCATGGCCATTGTGCAATTTGAAATTGATAAAGCCGATCCTGGATTGGCCAAGGGTTTTTCGATGCCACGTGGGACTTCCATGCGAAGTATTATTGGGGCCGGAGAATCCACAGCCTGTGAATATCGAACCGCGCATCATTTAACTTTATGGCCGGTAAGTGTCGTTGATGCAAAGTATCACCTCCGTGAACTTGAATCGCTTAATTTGGGCATGGGAGGCAGCATTCAGGCTGCAATCCAAATTCGTCTGGCATGCAATCCGGGATTGCTCTGGAGCCAGATACAGCTTGATACCCTGCAATTTTTTATTGCCGGCACGTCAGAAGTGCAAATTCGACTTTATGAGCAGATCATAGGCCAAAGCGCGCAGGTCGTTGTGCAACCGGGCTCCATGCCGACTAAATGGCGGCAAACGCTGCCAGCAACGTCCATTCGTCGGGTGGGATTTGATGACCAGCACGCGCTACTACCGGTATGCCCGCGCGCGTTTCAGGGATATCGTTTGTTGCAGGAATATTTTACCATTCCTCAGCGATTTTTGTTTTTTGAGATCACCAATCTGCGAGCGATTATTGCCCGCTGCACGGAACCACAACTGGATTTAATTCTATGCCTGCGCAAAGCGGATTCGACGCTGGAACGCACGGTAACGGCGGCAAATTTCAAACCGCACTGCTCGCCGGTTATTAACCTGTTTCCAAAGCGCTGTGATCGCATTCAATTGTCGGAAAGATTCAGCGAGTTTCCAGTAATTCCTGATCGCACCCGAACCCGGTATTTTGAGGTCTATGAAGTTACGTCCTTAACCGGGCATGGTGCCAGATCAGATGATACCCAGGCTTTCCGTCCTTTTTACCGCATTTGGGATTCTGTATCGCGGCGGGATGAAGCATTCTTTACCGTGCATAGGCAAGCCCGCGTTCCGTCGGAGCGTGAACGGGCGAACGGGGGCCGATCGGGTTATACCGGAAGCGATGTATTTATCTCTCTGGTGGATGGCCAATGTGCGCCGTATCGCACGGAGCTGCGGCAACTCGGTATTGAGTCGCTATGCACAAACCGTGATCTTCCGCTTTTTATTCCACTGGGGAAAGGTGCGACAGATTTTTCCCTTGAGTCCGGTGGGCCGGTTAAAGCCATCCGTTGTGTCAATGGCGCGCCAACGGTGCCACGAGCGTCTCTGGCGCAGGGTGATGCCGCATGGCGATTTATCAGTCATTTATCACTCAATTATCTCTCATTGCTGGATTCCGGCGATACGAGAGGTGCTGCGGCTCTGCAAAATCTCCTGGGGCTGTATTGCAATGTGAATGATCCCGCGTCTGAAAAGCAGGCGCATGGCGTTAAATCCATTTCCAGTTCGCCGGTGATTCGGCGAACATTCAGTGACGGGATGATGGCATTTGTTCGTGGCCTTGAAATATCGGTAACGCTCGATGACCACGCGTATGAGGGAACCGGAGCTTTTCTCATGGGTGCTGTGCTGGAGCAATTTTTTGCGCGTTATGTATCAATGAATTCGTTTACGCAATGCGTTGTAAACACGGTAGACCGTGGAAGGATCATGGAATGGACAGCCCGTCCGGGATGCCGGCAGATTCTCTGATGCGGCTGCTGGAATCGCAGGCCGCGTGCTATGACTTCTTTCTGGCGGTGCGCGCTATTGAATGCGCGCGGCGCGATTTGCCGCGCATCGGCTATTCCACGTCACCATCGCTTGATCCTGTGCGATTTGGTCAGGAACCGGCTCTGGCATTTCCCGCCAGTACGGTGGAAAAACTTGAGCGTTCAGACCGCATGGAAGTTCCGCGGCTGGCGGTGCGATTTATCGGCCTGTTTGGGCCAAATGGCCCATTGCCGCTGCATCTTACTGAATACGCCCGTGAACGTAAGCTTCATGTAAAGGACAATACGCTCTGTGCCTTTGCGGATATGTTTCATCACCGGATGATAAGTTTCTTCTACCGTGCGTGGGCCTGCAATGAGCCAACCGTCAGCTATGATCGTCATGGCTCTGCCGCCGATATTCAGGGCGATGAAGATGCGTTTGTTCGTTATTTCGCCAGCCTCATCGGACTGGGCACAAATTATTTAATGAGCCGCGACAGTTTGCCTGACAATGCCAAACTCTATTTCACTGGACGATTGCTTGCCGGGCCGCGGAATCCCGATGGATTAAGGGCGATTCTTCAAGAGTTTTTTGGCGTTCATGCGGAAATTGAGGAATTTTCCGGCCGCTGGCTTTCATTGCCTGCGGAAGCCCGCTGCCAGTTGGGGCTTTCGCCGGAGGCCGGCATTCTGGGGCGGACTCTGGTAGTAGGTTCGCGCATCTGGGATGTTCAGGGAAAATTCAGAATCGTTCTTGGTCCGATGGCGTTGCCGGACTTTGATCGTCTATTACCCGGAAGCCTGGGCTTTCAGAACCTGTGCGACTGGGTAAAGTTGTATCTTAATGATGAATTGGAATGGGATGTTCGCCTGATTCTCAAGGCCAGTGCGGTGCCCCCCATGATTCTGGGACAGGGATGCAGACTCGGTTACACCACCTGGCTTCATACCACAGCGTTGGATCACGACCTGCAGGATTTGGTTTGCCGTCCGGTTGCGGCGTAGAAATAGGAAAAGGATTCATTTATGGCAGAAATAAGTCGTACGGCATTGTTCGGCAAACTCAATAAGGTGGCCTATAAATCGATTGAAAGCGCCGCAGTATTCTGCAAAATGCGTGGAAATCCGTATGTGGAATTGGTGCATTGGATCAATCAGATATTGCAGTTGGACAACACCGACATGCACCTGATTATCAGGCATTTTAATTTAAATCCATCCAAACTCACGGCCGATATAACCGCGTCACTGGATCGTTTGCCGCGTGGCTCAACGTCCATTTCTGATTTGTCATCGCACATTGATGAAGCGGTGGAGCGGGCGTGGGTTTTTGGATCGCTGGTCTATAAAAGTACACAGGTACGCACCGGGCATTTGGTCGTCGGTATGGTGAAGACGACCACGCTGCGTAATAGCCTGCTGAATATCTCGCGCGAATTTGAAAAAGTTAAGCCGGAGCAATTGTCGGACGACTTTGGAGCAATAACCTCCGGCTCGTGTGAGGAACTTCTGGCTCCCGCTGAAGCCGAAGGCAGCGGTGCGCCGGGTGAAGCCAGCGGAGCAATCGCGCCGGCGGCAATGGGGAAGCAGGAAGCTTTAGCGAAATTTTCCGTGGATTTAACCGCTCGTGCCAAATCAGGAGAATTAGATCCGATTGTGGGCCGAGATGAGGAAATCAGGCAGGTGGTCGACATTCTTATGCGGCGCCGACAGAACAATCCTATTCTCACCGGTGAAGCTGGTGTGGGAAAAACCGCTGTGGTGGAAGGCTTTGCGCAGCGTATCGCCGCCGGTGAGGTACCACCTTCGTTGAAAGATGTCAGTGTTCGCACGCTGGATATTGGTCTGCTGCAGGCGGGTGCCTGTATGAAAGGGGAGTTTGAACAGCGTTTGCGGTCAGTCATTGAAGAAGTTCAAGCCTCTGCCAAACCGATTATTCTTTTTATTGATGAAGCGCATACCCTCATCGGAGCTGGTGGTGCCGCCGGAACCGGCGATGCCGCCAATTTACTAAAGCCCGCGCTGGCCCGTGGCACGCTTCGCACCATCGCGGCTACAACGTGGGATGAATACAAAAAGCACATTGAAAAAGATCCTGCTTTGACCCGTCGCTTTCAAGTTGTGAAAGTGGAGGAGCCTTCCGAACATAAGGCGGTTTTGATGCTGCGTGGACTTATTGCTCCATTGGAAAAGCACCATCGCGTGCAGATTCTTGATGAAGCTATTGACGCTGCGGTGCGGCTCTCCCACCGCTATATTCCTTCGCGACAACTTCCCGACAAGGCTGTTAGTCTTATTGACACCGCCGCCGCGCGTGTTGCTGTAAGCCAGCACGCTTTGCCTGCGGAATTGGAAGATTCCAAGCGCCGCGTTGAGGCATTGGAAGTTGAAATTCAGATCGTGAATCGTGAAACCGCCGTTGGTTTGGATCACACCCAGCGGATTACGGAGGTAAGCGCTCTTTTAGAAACCGAGAAAAAGCGTTTTTCCGATCTGGATGCAAAATGGAAACAGGAAAAACAACTGGTCGATAAAATTCTCGATATCCGCCATAAATTGCGTTCAGCTGCCGAGCCGATTGAAGATGCCCCGCAGTCGGCGGAGAAGCAGCCGGCTGCTGAAAAAGCCAACACTAAGCCCGCCACTGCGACAAAAGCGAAATCCGTGCCGGCAGGTACCGATAAGGCACCTGCTGAGAAGCTTACCATTGAGCAGCGCGATGCCATGCTTGCGGATTTACGTACATTGCAGAACGAGCTTTCCATATTACAGGGTGAATTGCCTCTGATTTTTCCAACCGTGGATCAGCAGGCGGTGGCATCCGTGGTAGCGGACTGGACCGGAATCCCGGTCGGCCGAATGGTTAAAAATGAAATTGAACAGATATTGAAGCTTGCCGATCATCTGGAGAAGCGGGTGATCGGACAGCGCCACGGTCTGGAAATCATTGCCCGCCGTGTTCAGACATCCCGGGCCAAACTGGATAATCCCAACCGGCCAATCGGCGTATTTATGCTCGCCGGGCCATCAGGCGTGGGTAAAACAGAAACGGCGCTGTCGCTGGCCGAAACACTCTATGGTGGTGAGCACAATCTGATCACGATCAACATGAGTGAATTTCAGGAAGCTCATACTGTCAGCACC
>JAJYPG010000159.1:698-4857 GCA_021795535.1 Planctomycetota bacterium | reverse complement strand
CTCATTCAGTCCTTGGGCCAGCCAATGCCGATGTCGCGGCTTTCCTCTGGTATTACGGGTGGTGGCCGCATGCGATATATCACGGAATATCACCTTTTATCTCGCATCGCTTATGGTATCCCCATGGTGTGAACCTGGCCTGGACCACCAGTATCCCCACACCGGCAATTCTTACGGCCCCGCTCAGTACGTGGCTCGGCCCGTATGCCAGTTACAATCTCATCGCCTTTCTTTCGCCGGTGCTGGCGGCCTTATTTACCTTTCTGCTTTGTTTTGAAATGACCGATCGCTTTTGGCCCGCCCTAATCGGCAGTTATATATTGGGCTTTTCCGCCTATGAATTTCGGCAGCTCGCCGGACACACTCATTTGGCACTGATGTGCTTTTCCCCAGCGCTGGCTTGGTTGTTTGTACGCCGTTTTTACGGACGGATTGACCGCTGGTGGTACATCCTGCTTTCCGCGCTGGCGTGGGTACTGTTGTGTGGCGTTGCGACCGAAATGCTTGCGACCACACTTTTTTTTGGCGTAATTTGCTGCGGCATTGCCCATATTGTTTGGCGGGATCGGACGTTTTGCGACCAGTTCCACTGCACGGGTCGCGAGGCGATTCTCGGTTTCATCATTGCCCTTGGATTTATTCTGGCAGTTTTTGCGCCTTATCTGTTGCGGGGCGATAACTTTGGCGGATTCTGGTCCCAGGGAGCTTATTCGTTGGATGCGGCCAATCTCATCGTCCCCACCGAGATGACATGGCTTGGCCACGCGTGGCTTAAACCGTTGTGGTACACGTTTGCCGGAAAGGCGGCCGAGGCGGGTGGTTATGTTGGGTTGCCGCTATTGGTTCTGTTGGCGTCGTATTTTGGCGAATTTGGACGACGAAATTGTTCGCGGCTTCTTAGCCTTATCTTGGCCGTTATTATTGTCCTGGCGGCAGGACCGCAGTTGAAGATTTTCGGGCAGAAACTTCCTATCGCGTTGCCATGGTATTTTCTGGGAAAACTGCCATTGTTGAAAATGGCTTTGCCTGGCCGCTTTATGGCATTCGCCTGGATGGCAATAGCAGTTATCACGGCTCTTTGGCTGGCCCAATCGCGCCGCCCGGTGTGGATCAAAGCCGCATTGGTCGTGTTAGCCATAGCCTGCCTGATGCCCAACATTTCCGGCGGCTATTGGATCGGACAATTTAAGGCTCCCCGGTTTTTCACCGCTGGAAACTACAAGCGTTATCTCAGGCCTAATGAAACAGTGCTCATCCTGCCGTTCGGCTTTCGCGGAGACAGCATGTTGTATCAGATGGATTCCCATTATTATTTTCGCATGGTGGACGGCTACACAGGCCCCACACCCACATTTGCCGCCCGTTCGCCAGCGTTATCCACCATGCTTTCGCGCTGCGTGCCATCGGCTGCCTACGGCCAACAAATGCTTCCCATGATAAAGCGTCATCAGGTTAAGGCCGTCATCGTAGTTGGCAAATTGCGTGGACGCCTGGCACGTTTGGCCGGGCCGCTGCAATATCATCATCTGGCCGGGCTGGGAGTCTGGTTGGCCAGAGTTCCCGGAACCAACGCGGCGACAGGGGAAGCTGGTCATGATCAATAGCGGCTTAATTACGTAAGTGATTGGGATTGCCCAACAATCTGGTCCGAAGGGTCAGGCTCTCCTGTCCAGTATACAGAATAATTCCTCACAAAAATCGCTTGTCCGCCATATTCTACAACTTTTCCATGCCCCGCAAATCCGAACAGCGGTTGAAATTGTGGCGATTGTACCTCTTTTATCGGTCTTATCTATTTTTTGCAACGCACAAAATCCCCAGGAGGCCTTTGCCGGTTTATGTCCGCCCGATGACCGTTGTGGCGTTGCCGAGGACTTGCGTGATAGATTATTTATAAAAATCTACATATAATTATAAATAAGTTTATATTTTTACTTTTAAGCGGAGTATTTTTTTGTGAAATGAGCGATGCCACGTTATCGCCATGAGCTTCATATTTTAAAATACAGTATATTAAATATATATAAATTTCTTAGAGCAGTGGATGTCACGCTTTCGCGTTCTTTTGGTCGTTCGCTTGTCGATCATGACGTTTGCGGCAGGCCCTCAGCTTGAATGGGAACCCGGCAAGAAACCGCCAATGGCCGGTGCGCAGCCAGTGCATTTTTTCGAGATGGAAAAGCTCTAAAGCCTGCTCATAGAGGCCGGACTTCAGTTGCACGGTTGCGGCCAAACGAGAGATACCTGCGAGAAACCGGTCGAGGTCATGTCGCTGAACTTTGGAATAATCGCTGAATTCGCCGCACTGGTCCATTTCGCGCAACTTTTTTATTCCATTGAACCAGAATTCAGGTCGGTGTGAATAGCTGCTGGGATGAACACGGTAAATCATCAATGGTTGTTGACCGACGACACCGACCGGCCCACGAGGGTACATTTTCAAGAAAAAGGGTTGGTCTTCTATACATTCCCGATGGATGGAGAAGCGGACGCCTGCGGCCCGTTCCCGTTCGGACATAATTCCGGAGGTCATAATCAAAAACTTTCGATGATCGAAAATTTGCAATGGGCGGTAGACCAGACCATCATTTTGCGTAGTCATTGCAACGTTAATCGGGTATTCAGGATGGTTGGATTCGATGAAGCTGGCCATAACCATGCAGCATTCGGGATGCCTTTGGAAATAGTTGACCTGGAATTCGATTTTTTCCGGCATCCACAAATCATCGTGATCCAGCAGGGCAACGTATTTTCCCCGGGCTTCATCTATGCCGCGGTTACGTGCCATACCAATTCCGCCATTGGGCTGATCAATAAGGCGAATGCGGTTTTGGTAAGGCTTAAGTCGTTCAAGTGTGTTGTCGGTGCTGCCGTCGTTGATGACCAGCACTTCATAATCTGTAAATGTTTGCGCAAAGACGGTTTCCAATGTCTGGATAAGATAGTCCGGACTGTTGTATGTTGGAATAACAACGGATACCCGTGGTGCCGCGTGCATTGCGGTTCTTTCAATAAAACTACTAAAAATGATTTTCAATCCGTATTGATCTGGTGAGCAATAAATCCTCCATTAAGATATTTCTTCTTTGCATGTTGTGATCGGTATCACCGATTGCAGAAAGGCTATTTCTTCCCATCGTTGGCGTTTGCTCTCGCCACGCTACTTCCGGCCAGGCTTCGAAATACTGGTTTGATTGTACGCCGGACGGCTGATTCCGCCCATGACAAGATTTTTCCCAGGTACCTTCGATACTGTTGGGCATGTGTGTAAGGCACGATCATGTATTTGTCCTTCCCCAGATCGTATAACAAAGAGTTGAGAGCTTCGCCGACCGGTTCAGGGATGTCGGACAAATGGTTTTGGTGGATGGTTGTTCCCAAGTTCTCAAACAGGTGCCGAATGCTGTTGTTTTCAGTCTGTGAACCGGTAAAAAGCGGGCGGATATTGCGGGGGATTTCCTTGCCTACCGCCAGTACTCCGAGCCCATTGGAATGAAAGAACGAAAAATTGGGATATCGCCGACAGAGTTGCGACCAATATCGCCAAACTCCAAAACTAAGTTGAATGACGGCGGTATCATGGAAAAGCACGACTGCTCGCTCGCTTAACTTGGGCAACCAGGATTCAAAATCATGGCGTACCGCTCTATAGCTGTGAAATCCATCAATGTGCAACAGATCAATGCTCCCATCGGAAAAAGTATTGAGCGATTCATCAAAAGTAGAACGCAATAGTGTGGAAAAACCGCCGTATTTGGGATCGTGGTATTGCCGTAACTGGGAAAAAATCTCCTCGCCATAGCTGCCGGTATGCAAATCACCCTCCCATGTGTCTATGCCGAAGCACCTGGTGCTGAGACCTGCGGATTTCACCACTTGGCAAAACGAACAATATGAGTCTCCCTTCAGAACACCGAGTTCAACGATAATCCGTGGTTCACACATGCGGACGATCCACATGCCAAAAGGTAAGTGTCCATGCCAATCGGGAGAATCTGAGAGACGTTTCGGTGTATGACGAAGCAGAGGATTCCAGATTTTGTGCAGGATCGTGTTTCTTTGAGTTGTCGATGAGGTCTCGTTCATGACTTGTTCCTTTCTCGCCTGAAATTGGAGAAATAACAGGCCTGTGCAGTTCATATAAGTACTGGCTATCGCA
>JAJYPG010000159.1:0-688 GCA_021795535.1 Planctomycetota bacterium | reverse complement strand
TGAGATGATTATAGTTTAGCAGCGTGAGTATGACGAGTCATTTCTGATTGACCGGGCACACACTAATGGCAGACCCAGCCAAAGCAAGCCAGCCAACGCACCTTGCACTTGTTTCTAGGATTGGTTACAAGCGTTTTCTGATGATTCTTGCGTTAAAGGTTTTTCGTGTATGGGCAAAATAATTCGACTTCTTAATGCTGCCATTGGATTGTCTGTACGTGCGAGCGAAGTCTTTCGTCGCGACGGATTCAAAGGATGGGAACGTGAATTTCGGCATTGGCGTAAATTTCGCGGGACATCAAAACCATCGCCGGCTCTTGCCGGGGAATATGCCAGTCAGATTTTTAGTCTGCCGTTCACTGGCAAATGGGGATATGTTCCCGCCCTGCCCGGCAACATTAAGCTGACCCCTGACGATATTAAACTCATTGCGTTTTATCTTCCGCAATTTCACCCGATTCCGGAAAATGACGTCTGGTGGGGAAAAGGTTTTACCGAATGGACTAACGTTACCCGCGCTGTGCCACAGTATCTCGGGCATTATCAGCCCAGATTGCCGGGGGATTTGGGGTTCTATAACTTGAAAATGAACGACACGCAACGTGAACAGATTCTGTTGGCTAAAAAATATGGTGTATTCGGTTTCTGTTATTACCATTACTGGTTTAATGGCCGCAGAATTCTTGAA
>JAJYPG010000158.1 GCA_021795535.1 Planctomycetota bacterium | reverse complement strand
ACGTGGGGCCGCCGGTTTAATATTTCCGCCATGATTACATAACTCCTGTTTGAACGGGCACCAGGCCCGAATAAAAAAAGGCGAGTCGTCCCGCCATCAACACGTTTCATCATAATAGCAGGAGTTGATAATAACCAACAAGGGAGATATTAAGTTATACCCTTTCTGTTTTACTGAATATTCTGGAGTCACTGGATTTTCGGCGGACTTGTGGCAATGAAGAATTCGGCCTGAAGCGAAAGAGTATGATTTGCCTCGGAACGTTTCGGCAGATTGGTAACATTCAGAGTAAATTCTCTATTCACCAAGGAATTCTCATTACATTGATTGCCACGAACCATTTCCTTTATATCGGTAAAATGCTTTCACGTTTGCCTCTGCCGCCATAAGACGAATCCATCCGTTCTCGGCCAATTGCCTAACCATTGGCTCGGCGGAAATAATGGCATCAATCCGCTGTCTGGGCGATTCAATGACCACGAGTAACCGCAACGGCTCATGAATCCAGCAAGTGCCGTCATGTACTGATTCCATGGGCAGTCCGCAACGCAAATCACCGCCGTTGCCGAGACAAACACCTTGAGTTCCAACAACATTGTGCAGCAGTTTGCTGCCGCTGCCAAAGATGTCGTTATTCACTGTGGAGGCATAGTATTGCATATTGATCCAATGGGCCACCACCATGGGGGCGGTCATGATCAGTTTTAATACCGATGCGTCCTGATCCTTCGTACAGTCATATTCATGTAAAAACACGCGGCCATTTAAGTTCAGTTGCCGTGTGCGCTGACGCGGTGCCGCGATGAAAGCCGCGTTCCCGGCCAATCCCCATTCCGGACGGATTTGCGCCCAATCTTCGCTGCGCGCCGTAAGGAGTGTTTTAATCTCCGACGGTTTCATGCCGCCGGGTTCCGCTATTCCCAGTGACGCGGCCCTCTCCAGACGTGTCAGTTTCGCGGCGGCGTTTAACGCCTGCTTAAGAGACTCAAGGTCGGGCTGATGCGTCTCCGGCAAGACGTCGGTATCCAACAGCGTTACCTCATCTGTCGTGGTATTGTGCATTCCCGCAATAAACCAGGTGTCGCCTGGAATATCAATACTGCGTTTTCGCAGGGCCTTGCGTACCTCTGCTTTGTTAAGCACCCCGGCGGCAATACGCGCATTGACATCGCCTTTGTTTCCGCCGCAGGCACCACAATCCAGGCTCGACCCGAAGGGATTGTTTGTTGTGCCGCTGCCATGACCGCAAAACAGCACCAACCTTGCAAAATCTTCCGTCAGTCCCATATTCTTCAGAGCCCCTGCTGCCAGGTCAACCTGCTCGTCAAGGCATAAACCATCGGTGGCGTTGTGGCACAGGTCCGGAATGAGGAGACGACTTTTACGACGGTGAGACCGTGAACCGTTTTTGGATGATGTTCGCAGTATGCCGTCGTATATCAGCTTTGGGCCGAAAGCAAGACCCGCTATTTCCACAAAACTAAAGCAGGTAACCGCTGAAGATTTAAATACTGTCCAGGCGGCGCTGACGGAACGCTCTATTTTCGTGTTCCGCTCGTAGCGGTGTTTCTTCGCTGGCGAGGCCTTCGTCAGCGTTTCCCGCACCTTATATGAGGATCGGATAAGCACCGGATACTGTTGGGCACCATGCTTCCGGCCCAACTCAATGTATTCCACTGGAAACCCAAAAAAACCGGCAAAACCAATGGTTTTCGAACTGGGAAATGACTGTTCCAATGCACGGCGGAATCGTTCTGACCGTACATCAATACAGAACACCGCTTGTAGCGCCGGCCTGATTGAAGGCTCTGATCCCGGAGGCGCAATGTGGTATTGCCTCGTTAATTCATGCACGAGTTGCTCTTCGTACGCTAATTCCGCGGCGATCTGCCACAAGCAGGCGTAAAGAAAATAGGGAGACTGTACAACGCCAGTATCGCTTTTCTGTTCGCGGTGTCCGACTTGATGCGTCCGCCAGTTTGTTGTCGGCTGCAACACCAGGGCTGCTTCATAAGTGAGCCGTATGGCCAGAAGCTCCGCCAATTCGTTCCGCGTTTTTACGCCATGGTCCTGCCAGGCCCGGTATTGTATATGTCCACTCCAACCAGCCACATCCATCAGCAGGCGATGAAAGTAATCGGTAAGTTGCTCATCTGGAATACTGACAATTTGGGTTAGCTGTTCTATTGCGATATCTGCGTCGTCGGGCAAACCGGATACCAAGGCGCAAAATCCGGGAAGTCCCATCAACGCGGCGGTTCGGTCTATCACTGCAACGGCTTTCCATGCCGTGAATAGCGGCTGGTATCTGTCAATTGGGCATAACATGGCCTGCCCCTGGTCATAATAGGCGGCGCACCATTTTGAAACCTCTTGAATGACGAACTCGCGCCATCGCAAGCCGGTTTCTTTATCCGCAACATCCGCTACGGTCCGCAACCCATGGCTTGATTCCCGGCGGCCAATTCCGGCTTCTGTGTGGCCAAAGGAAAATCCGTTAACCCAACGGATCATTTCCGGAACGGTTGGTGGTTTAATCTGTCCAGATTGCCAGCCGGGCATTTTCCCAATCCAGGAATCGACTGTCTGTGCCAGGGAACGCTCCGTTATTTCTCCGGAGGAAAATTTGGGCTGGTAGTGGCCAGGACCCATTAGCATCGGCGTGCCAGTTATGTGCTCCACCAGTTCCAGCGCAGCCGTGAAGGGCATATTCAGCATACCCATCAATGGATTGACCGCCACGAAGTTAGTTAGCGGCCATAATGGGGCCATGTGGCCACAGGCCTCCGCGACGGCCCGCGTAACAGACGTTCCAGGTGTGTTTGCGGCGGTGATTTTTTCCGCTTCAATTTCCTGGGCCAGCGATTCAGATTTGCTCGGGGGCATCAAGCGACTCCTTGAAAATGGATGGTTGCTGCGTCATTTTCTTTTTTGCCGGGCTTATGGGCCAGAGAAACGTCACTATTCGATTGGCCAGTGTTCCAACATAAAACCCATTGGCCACATGCACGTAGAACGCCCGACTTTTGTTGGATTGAGGCGGTCGGTACAGATATATTTGGAACCACGCAACCGTCACATACATGAGCGTAAGCAAACTGACCAGCAGAGGTTCCGCTTCCATGCCGGAAAGCCCGCGTGATGGCAGCGTTGCGGCAAGCAGTGCATTGGTGCCCCAGCCAAGCATGGTGTATGCGGCGTAGAGTGCGAGAACCGACAGCAGACCGATTACCGGCATTATTGGTGATACAGACGGGCGGTATATCCGCCAGAACAGGTATGTCAGTGCGATCATAGGGACCACGAGCAGGGGCATTTGTGCCATGGGTATGCCTTCACGCATCATTAGCCAGTTGGTCGCCAACAGCGGCAATACCACCAACAGAAATGAAGCAGGCGTGGCTGCGAGGTACGGGCGAGCGTAATCATGTGCGGCCTGTAGATGCGGTGAACGATTTACTGTACCGCCTGATGATAAAAAAGCATGTGCCTTGTACAGGGAATGAGCCACCAGGTGCAGCACCGCCAGACCAAAAGCACCCAGTCCGCATTCCAGCATCATAAAACCCATCTGTCCAATGGTTGAAAAAGCCAGAGATCGCTTGATGCTGGTCTGTGCCATCATGACAGTCGAACCGTATAGCGCGGTGACCGCGCCAGCCAATGCCAGCGCCGCCATGGCTTGAGGGCAGAGAATCAGCAATGAACTTAGCCTGATTACCAGGAATCCGCCTGCATTGATAATGCCCGCATGCATAAGGGCGGAGACAGGGGTCGGTGTTTCCATGGTTTCCGGCAGCCAACTGTGGAATGGAAACTGTGCAGATTTAAGACATGCGGCCAATACCAGCAGGGCGTCCAGCCAGCCGATCCCCTTGGGGCGATTTCCGTTGGCGGCCATGACAGCGGCGGAACGGAAAATTGAGGCAAAATCCCATGTGTGGAAGATGCGCCAACACAGAACAATCGCGGCCAGCAGGCACATGTCGCCCAATCGGCTGACGATAAATTTCTTCTTTGCCGCTAGCACCGCACCAGGTCGCTCTGAGTTAAACGTCAGCAGTTGATGCAGGCTCATGCTTGTCGCCATCCAGGCCACGGTGAACATCAACAGATTCCCCGCAACCAGTAAACCCAGTACCGAGCCAATCGTGAGGCACAACCACCTCATGAAGGAAACCTGACGCTCATTCCCGCTCATGCAGGTGATCGAATATCGTATGACCAGTGCGCCCAGAAAGCTGACCAGCACCAGCATGATTGCCGTCAGCGTGTCCAGATACACACCAAAATGCAATGCGGGATGTTTGGACAGCGTCCAGCTCATCGACCCGTACCGCGCTACCAGTAAAGCTGCTATCATGGATACCGCAAAGGATAACCACGCCGCGTTATGGGCATGGTGTCTGCGAGTCCGGGTTGCTCCGATATTCTTCCGAGTAGGCCACAGACCGGCCCCCACCATGATTATCATGGGGGCCAGGGCGAACGTAACTTGTGGGTAATCCATTTCAACTCCTTTTATGGCTTGGAATATAGCTTATGGAATACTTATATCCAATATATGTATTGCATACGAATGATATATTATTTATAATGGTCGTCATGGCATTTTTGAACTATCACCATCTGCGTTATTTCCGCGCCATTGCTCAAGCGAAGAGTATGAGTCAGGCGGCGTTAAACCTTTCCATCTCGCAGTCGGCTTTGAGCATTCAACTCCGCCAGTTGGAGGGTGATATCGGACAACCGTTGTTTGAGCGTCGGGGTAGAGGGCTTGTGCTTACCGAAACTGGTCGAGTAACACTGGATTATGCCAACGTGATATTCCGTACCGGTGAAGAGCTTATGGACACGCTTCGTCAGCGCGG
>JAJYPG010000157.1 GCA_021795535.1 Planctomycetota bacterium | reverse complement strand
GACGGGCGGATAAAAAGGGTTGAAAATGGACAACTTCACACAACCAGTCGTCAATGCCCCAGACACTCCGGAAGTCCCGCCAAGGGTGGGTGTTTATATTTGCCGTTGCGGTGGCAATATTTCCGATGTGGTGGATACCGACCGCGTGGCGGAGGTTTGCCGGCTGATTCCCGGCGTGGTGGTTTCAAAGGTTCACACCTTCATGTGCTCGGATCCGGGGCAGCAGACCATAAGCGATGATATTCGACGGGAAAAGCTCGACCGCGTGGTGGTGGCTTCGTGCTCACCTCTTCTGCACGAACTGACCTTTCGTGGCGCGGTGATGCGCGGCAGTATGAACCCTTATCTTTATGAACATGTAAATATTCGCGAACAGTGTTCCTGGGCGCACAAGCATGATCCGCGGGGCGCAACGGCCAAGGCGATTCAACTCATCAGCGCCGCGGTTGGAAAAGTCAGCCGATCTCGCCCCTTGGATAAAATCCGTCTCCCCAATCACCGCCGGGCGCTGGTTTTGGGTGGCGGACCGGCTGGCCTGAAGGCTGCTGCTGATTTGGCAGCGTGCGGAATTCCCGTGCTTCTGGTGGAGCAGGCGGATCAATTGGGCGGAAAATTGCGGGGGCTGAATCGGTTGTTTCCGGGGGATATTTCGGCTGCGGATCTGGCGGACAGGCTGCAGGCCGATCTCACCGCTAATCCGCTGGTGGAAGTGCTGTTGAAAACCGAATTAGCCAAAGTCACGGGGTTTATTGGAAATTTTGAAGTTCAGTTGCGCGGTGCCTTCGGTCCCGGCGGCCAGACCACGGAAATTCATACAACTGTCGGTGTTATTATCGCGGCCACAGGGTTCCGCCCCTACGAGCCTTTGGACGGGGAATACGAATATCATCGGCACAGAAACGTGGTAACCAGCGTTGAATTTAACAGAATTCTTGATCAGCGGGATCAGGACGATAAAACTCTGCGTTTTCTTGACCGTCCGATCCGGTCTATCGCTTTTATCCACTGCGTTGGCAGTCGGCAGGTAGATGGTGTGAATACGCCAGCTTCGGATGGACGGTTAAACACTTATTGTTCACGGGTGTGCTGCACAACGGTGCTGCATCAGGCCTTGCATGTTCGCAATCGTTTTTCCAATACCCGTGTGTATGATCTGCACCAGGACATTCGCACTTATGGCCGGGGACATGAGGAATATTACACAGACGCATCGCGCGCCGGAGTAGTGTTTTTCCGTTACCACGGTGAAGAACCGCCAACCGTCTTGCGGCCAGAGAAACCCAATGGACCACTGACAATCCGCGTTAAGGATTACCTGACATGGGGTGAGGAGTTGGACCTGGAGGCCGACCTGGTGGTGCTGGCCGTAGGTATGCGGCCCGGCGGTTGTGAAACGCTGGTGGATCAACTGAAACTGCCGCGTGGCGAGGATGGCTTTTTACAGGAAATTCATCCGAAACTTCGCCCGGTGGAAATTTCGGTCAATGGCGTTCTGCTGGCCGGCACGGCGCAGGCACCGATGAATATTCAGGAAACGCTGGCTGCGGCGGGGGCCGCAGCGGTAAAGGCCCGTGCCATGTTTTCAAAAGAGGATGTGGAACTCAACCCGTATGTTGCCCAGGTGGATGTTAGCCTGTGCGATGGATCGGGACTTTGCGTGGCGGAGTGCCAATACGATGGCGCGCTGGCCATGGTGGAAACCGTGGAAGATGGCAGAACCATACGCCGGGCCAGGGCCAATCCTGGATTGTGTGTGGGTTGTGGGGCTTGTGTCGCGGTCTGTCCAACGCGGGCGATTAATGTCAGTGGCTGGAGAATTGACCAATACGACGCCATGGTGGATGGCCTGGTGCGGGACATTGCTCCAGCGGCGAGTGTTTAAGAAAGATGGTGTCTTATGGCTGCGAAAAAAGTCCTTACAGATGAGCAAAAAAAAGCCCTGGCCGATTTCCGCCGGCGTTTTGGTGCTGATGGAATAAAGCTCCAGCGACACAAGGATTTTCTTGGAGCGCGCAAAGCCATTCGCAAAACCCTGGAGAAACAGCCCGACACGGTTCCCGCGCTGGCGCGGAATCTGAAGCTCTCATCCCTGGACGTGCTGCGACACATTGCCGGAATGAGAAAATATGGCGAGATCCGGGAACTTGGCGAGGCGGACGGCTACGTTCGCTATGGCCTGGTTGAAACCGAACCGCGGGCAAAAGAGTAATATGCCGCGCCGGGCAACTTCCCTGGCGGAATTTAGAGGTGTTATCATGGCTGGAAAATTAAACCCAACCCTGCATCTGGATATCGCACGCTTCGGCGGGCAGGATGTGGATATGTGCATGAACTGCGGAACCTGCACAACAATATGCCCGATGGCTGAAGATGGAGGTGGTGGCTTTCCGCGCCGTGTGATTCGCCTTATTCAAACGGGGCAGGCCGGAAAATTGGCGGAAAGCCTGGATCCATGGCTCTGTTATTATTGTGGCGATTGTTCAACAAGTTGCCCACGCCAGGCCAACCCGGCGGAAACCATGATGGCTTCTCGCCGCTATCTGACGGGGCGATATGACTGGACCGGCCTGGCTCGTCTGTTTTATAAATCCGCCCTGGCTGAGATTGCCGCTATCGTAGCGGTCGGTATTTTTGTCACACTGTTGTTTGTGTGGTTTCACGGTCCGGTTGTGGTCAGTCGCGTGGAACTCAACACCTTTGCACCGGTGCGCTGGGTGGAACTCGGTGACTGGATTATGGCCGCGGTTCTCTCCTTTTTCCTGCTGACCAATGCGTTTCGCATGGTCTGGTGGACGTTGGGCCGCAGGCAAATGTTTCGCATTTCACCAATGATTTATCTTAAGCAGGTTCCCGTATTTTTTGCCCATCTCTTCACTCAAAAACGCTGGCGGAAATGCGGTTCGCATCACAGTGGTATTCGCTGGATGAAGCATTTACTGCTGGTTACCGGCTATTTAAGCATGCTTACCCTCGTGCTTATTTTGTTGCGGTGGTTCCAGACCGACCGGATATATCCCTTCTATTATCCGCAGCGGCTGTGGGGTTATTACGCAACCATCGCCCTGCTGTATCCCACCGCGGACTTTATGATTTCCCGCTGGCGTAGGAAGGAACCGATCCATCTGTTCAGTGAAGCAAGCGACTGGATATTTTTAGTTATGCTGTTCCTTACCGCGCTGACCGGAATTATGGTCAATATTTTCCGCGTCAACGGCCTGCCCATGGCGACGTATGTTATTTATGTCATTCATCTATCAATCGCCGTACCTATGCTGGTGGTGGAAGTGCCGTTCAGCAAGTGGTCGCATATTATGTATCGTCCTCTTGCCATTTATCTGCGCGGTGTTAAGCAGGCTGTTAAAACGCAAAACGACAGCCTCCCCGGTGACCCGGATACCGCGCTGGCGGCTTGAACCGTCGACAATGTTTCTGCCGTGCGAAGACGGCGTTAAATGAAGTGATTCCCATACAAGGAGATTCAAATGACTGTGTTGGAAATACCCGAACTCGACAAGCGAATTGTAGAACTCGCCGCGCGTGTGGAAAATCTGGAGAAGACTGCGGGGAACGATCGTCTTTCCATAGGGGTTATGCAGGGCGACCTGGATTCAACCATTGCCGCCTTCATTATTGCCTTGGGCGCATCGGCCTATGATATTCAGGTTGATATGTTCTTTACCTTTTGGGCCATTGCCGCCCTGCGCGACCGCAATAAATCTGTTCCCAAGGGATTCATGGATCGGATGTTTGGCTGGATGCTTCCGCGCGATTCCCGCAAGCTGCCTCTTTCGAAAATGCAAATGGCCGGAATAGGACCCAAAATGATTCGCGGCGTGATGAAACAACACGGCGTAAAATCGCTGGAGGAACTGATGAAAGATGCCGCTGAATTGGGCGTGCGCATTCATGTATGCGAGATGTCCATGGGGGTAATGGGATTCCGTAGTGGTGAAATGATGGATTATCCTCATCTCGATTACGTTGGTGTTGGCAGCTTCATCAAAATGATCAGCGAATCCAAGCAGGTCATATTTCTCTAACGCCCACGTTACAGTGTCCCGGAAAACGGCTTCTGTTTTTGATGGTTTGCCAAAACACGCAAGCAAATGCCGCGGCCATTGCGATGCCTATAATCTTGCATATTGATAAACTGGCCAGTTGGCACAAAGGACCTGGATAAAATGAATTTCTGGGATGCGCGTTATAAAGAACCTGGTGCCGCGTATGGCACTGATCCAAATGATTTTTTGCGAACCAGTGCGCAAGCTTTACGTCGCGGACGGGTTTTAAGTCTCTGCGAAGGTGAAGGGCGAAACGCGGTATTTCTTGCGCAGCTCGGTCACGATGTTGTCGCGGTGGATGGTTCGGCGGTCGGACTGCAAAATGCCGAAAAATTGGCCGCTCGGCGGGGCGTAAGAATTCATACTATTTTAGCCGATATGGCGGATTTTGCGATTCAGCCGAATTCGTGGGACGGCATCATTCTGATTTTCGCCCATTTACCGCCGGCGATACGCCATCGCATTCATCAAAGTGCGGCTGCTGGTTTGCGACAAGGCGGCGCACTGTTGTTTGAAGCGTATCATAACCGTCAGTTGCAATATGGTACTGGCGGCCCGAAAAATCCGGAATTGCTCGTGACGCTGAAGGAAACGATGGACGAATTCTTCCCTTTGGAATTTCTGATTGCCCGTGAAGTGGACCGCGATATTCATGAGGGAGCCTTCCACCAAGGTTGGGGCTCGGTGGTGCAGATTGTGGCACGATGGGGTTACGAAATTTCCGGGCCGCATCAAGGCGGCTGATGTTGGTGGCTTGCGAGTTTTCTCCAGAGGGAAAAAAGAGAAATGGTTCACCGAAACCGGGAACACCAGGCCTAAC
>JAJYPG010000156.1 GCA_021795535.1 Planctomycetota bacterium | reverse complement strand
TAAACCTGGGCATCCACATTACGGGCGCACCGGCCAATCATCTGTATCAGCGAGGATTCACTGCGCAAAAAGCCCTGCTTGTCGGCATCCATAATGGCCACCATGGAAACCTCGGGTAAATCCAGGCCTTCGCGCAGCAGGTTCACACCCACCAGGCAGTCAAATGAACCTTCGCGCAATTCGCGCAGAATATCCATGCGTTCAAATGTTTGTATCTCGCTATGAAGATATTTGCACTTCATTCCTTCCTGTGTGATGTAATGGGCCAGATCCTCCGCCAGCCGTTTGGTCAGGGTGGTTACCAGCACGCGCTGCTTTTGCGCGGCGCGCTGTTTTATCTGTTCCAGCAAATCCTTTACCTGCCCCTGCGCCGGCAGTACCGTAATGGGCGGGTCCATCAGGCCGGTGGGACGAATCACCTGTTCCACCACTTCGCCGCCCGTGAGTTCCAATTCATATTTCCCCGGTGTGGCGGAGACAAAAAGCACCTGATTCCACATCGCCTTGAATTCCTCAAATCGCATGGGGCGATTGTCCAGTGCGGATGGCAGACGGAACCCATGCTCCACCAGAACCTGCTTGCGGCTGCGATCACCGGCATACATGGCGTTTATTTGGGGAATGGTGGCGTGCGATTCATCTATAATAAGCAGAAAATCCTTCGGAAAATAATCGACCAGGGTATAGGGCTTGCAGCCTGGCGGAAGTCCGGCTATATGCCGCGAATAATTTTCAATTCCCTGGCAGAAGCCCGTTTCCAGCATCATTTCCGTGTCATATTTCGTGCGGGCAAGCAGCCGCTGCGCCTCCAGCAGTTTCCCGTGCATGCGGAATTCCTTCAGGCGTTCATCCAGTTCCAGATGAATATCCCGCACGGCCCGCTGCATGGAATTTTCATCCACCATATAATGTTTGGCCGGATAAATGAATGCGATCTGCTCCTCCGCGAGCCGCTCGCCACTGACCGGATGGATGTGCCAGATATTTTCCAGATCATGGCCGAACATTTCCACGCGAACGGCAGTCGTTTCATACGCGGGGAAAATTTCCAGCACATCGCCGCGCACGCGGAACGTGCCGCGCTTGAATTCAAAATCGCTCCGTTCATACTGCATATCCACCAGGGCACGGAGTATTTCATCGCGCGGAAAGCTCTGCCCCTTTTGCAGCGAAAGCACCTTGTTTCTATATTCCTCCGGAGAACCCAGGCCAAATATACAGCTTACCGATGCCACGGTCAGACAATCGCGGCGGGAAATTAAATTGCTGGTGGTGGCCAGACGCAAACGATCCAGATCGTCATTGCGCGCCGCATCCTTTTCAATGTAAATATCGCGCTGCGGTATGTAGGCCTCAGGCTGGTAGTAATCGTAATAACTGACAAAATAGCTTACCGCATTGGTTGGAAACAATTCGTGAAATTCCTCATATAGCTGCGCGGCAAGTGTTTTATTGTGGCTGATGACCAGCGTTGGCTTCCCGAGCCGCGCTGCCACATGAGCCATCGTGAACGTCTTTCCCGAACCCGTCACTCCCATCAACACCTGATGTCTGGCTCCGTTGTTAAACGCCGTTACCAGTTTTTCGATCGCCTCCGGCTGATCGCCCGCAGGCTTGAATTCACTTTCCACCTTAAATACACGATTCATCATTCGCCTTGCCTCGTGCCGCCTGTTGTCATCTGACTTCGTGGCGGGCCTTCACCGCCTGTACATTGGAGAGATTGATTATAGCCGTCAATAAGCCCGCCATGGCCGCCGACCTCCTCGCATGTGGATATAGGGTGTGCCCGTTTTTATCGGGAACCTGAAAAAGCACATGCGTGCCGACAGGCACGCCCCTGGGAGCGCGGGTGTCCTCACCCGCTTTGGTTCGGCAACGTTACCTGCATAAGAACATAAACCCCTGTTCTGCAAGCAGTTTGCCAATCCCGATAAAAACGGGCACACCTTGGATATACCCCGGCGGGGCGGCACTATGGACCAGTGCAAGATGTTGCCGTCCCCTTTGCGCCATTTACCCCATTTCCTGATAATATCGCCGCATCAGTTCCGCTCGCGAAAGCAGCCCCAGCAGCGGCTGCGGCTTTCCGGGAGCGTATTTGTCATCCAGTACGGCCAGATGCGAAACCTCAAATTTGGAAAACATTGCCAGGGCCACATCCAGTGTGTCGTGAAAACGCAACGGCGTGACATCGGACCGCAGCACCTCACCGACCAGTAAAAGCGGTGCCGCCTCCGGCTCCAGCAGAACCGTCTTCAAGTCGTTAATGGTCAAAAGGCCCAGATAGGTTCCTTTGGCGTCCAGCACCACAAAATTATCTATGTTCTCCGCCTGACTCCGATGCAAAATGGTGGACAGTGTCTCATCTGGCCGCGCGATTGCCGCCGGCTTGATCTGCAATTGATCCACCCCCACACGTTGTAAAGCACTCATTCCCACGGCGGAACCGAGTGTTACACCCAGCTTTTTCAGCGGAAGCGTGTATAGACTCTCGCCCACCAAAACCTGCTGAATTATGGTCGCGGAAACCGCGGCGAGCATAATGGGCAGCATAACCGCATAATTCCGCGTAAGTTCAAACAGCAGCATAATGGCGGTCAGCGGTGCCTGAATGGTCGCCGCCAGCATCGCTCCCATGCCAACCAGTGCGTAAGTGCTTGGATTGGCCGATGGTAAATACTGGTGCAGCACCACGCCCACCGATCCTCCGCCCGCCGCGCCAATAAACAAGGCCGGCGCAAAAACACCGCCTGATCCGCCCGGGCCAAGCGTAAAAGAGGTGGCCATAATTTTCAATACGCAAATAACAAGCAGAAACGAAAGCGTAAGCTCGGCGGTGTGGCCGGAAAAAACATGTTGCGGCGAATACCAGGCCGGGTTAATCATTCGCAAAATAGTGGGGTATCCGCCGCCAAAAATGGGAATATATCCCTGAGCAAAGCGTGTTTTCAAGAACGGATCATGTTGAAAAAGCAGCAGCAGAACAATGCCGCAGACGCCGGAAAGAGCCGCGCCAATGGCCGGCATCCAGAAGGCGGGAATTGTGCCTGACCATTTTTCCGCCGTATCCTCCACCAGCATGTAAAAGCGGGTGAAGCCCACCGCCAAAAGTCCGCACAACATTCCCAGCAGAAGATACCACGGAAGTTCATGAAAGGTAAAAACGAAGCGCGGCCCGGACGCGGGCATTTGAAACAGGCCGTGCAGGCTGCCGCCGCCGGAAAGCCCGACATACATGGTGGTGGAAATAACCGAACTGATGACAATCGGAATAAGTGTGCGGGCGGAAAAATCGCGAAGCAGCACCTCAAGCGCAAATATAAGACCGGCAATGGGCGCGCCAAATACCGCGCTTATTCCCGCCGCCGCACCACAGCCAATCAACACCGGTAAATTGCGGCGGCTTATGCCGGTCGAATTGCCCACAATTGACCCGACGGACGCGCCAATAACCGCGATCGGGGCTTCCGGACCGGCTGACCCACCCGTGCCAATCGTTATGCTGCTGCTGACCAGCGTTGTAATGCCCAGGTTGTTTTTCAGTTTGCCGGATCCGCGGCTTAACGCGTGGAGCAACCCGGACAGTCCATGGAGCTTGTCGTTCTGTCGCCCCCACAGCCGCCGCCACAGCACCAGGGCAATACCCCCCAATGCCGGAATAAGTGGAAGCAGGATGTAGCAGGAAGGCCATGTCGTGGCATGTGTAACACGAACCAGTGGATCGTAATACCAATGATGAATAAATAGAACGGCCTTTTCAAATAGCCATGTCGCCCAGCCGGTTATCAGCCCCACACCCGCCGCCAGCACCACTAGAATGGATTGCTCGCGAATACCCCAGCGTGCCAGTCGCTGCAAGGTGCGCAACCGCCATGACAGCGCCAGATGGGTCAGGGCTTGAACGTTAAATTTTCCCATGGATCAATTGCTCACATTACAACGGCGTATCCATCATGGCATCCTATACACCTTACGGCTGATTTTCATCCGCCGACCACCACGGTGGGGGTGCCCCATTTGCCCGACCACGATAGTGAATAGGATGGCGTCCGCTCTCTGGCGCGTTGATGGATTCAACCCGTCGATTCCCGGTCGCCGCGTCATGTTCATGTTTTTACATTGTTCTTTGCCACGGGTTATTTATCCATGCCTACCTGAATCGCATAGCGCAGCAGTTCGTTGCTGCTGGCAAAGTTCAGCTTTTCCTTTATATGTTCACGGTGCGCTTCGACGGTTTTGGCGCTTAAGTGTAAAATTTTTGCAATTTCACGCACCGGTTTGCCCTGACCCAAAAACTGAAAAACCTCCAACTCCCTATCACTAAGCAACTCCAGCGACGATTTCAACGGCTGGTTTCCGCCTCCCGCAAGTTGCCGCAGCACTCGTCCGGCAATCGCATCGCTTACATAAATATCCCCACCCAGGATGCGGCGGACGGCCAGCAGAATTTTATCGGTGGCCTCCTGTTTCTGAATGTACCCACGGGCACCGGCGCGCAGCGCTCTTTCCGCGTACATCGTTTCATCGTGCATGGAAAGCACCAGAATGGGAAGCTTTTCGTGCATGGCACGCAGGTCTTTAATCAATTCCAGTCCCGGCTTGCCGGCCAGCGACAAATCCACAATCGCCAGATCCGGTTTGAGGTTCGCCACCGCATCCAGAGCGCCATCCGCGTCTGCGGCTTCTCCGCAGACGCTTAAATCCTCTGAACTTTCAATCAGCAGACGAATGCCCTGGCGGGCTATCGGATGGTCATCAATAATCACGATGCGTGGTTTGGGTTTTCCGGAACCGGTAACAACCGCGGAGGGGCGGTTGGGTTTGGCGCGAAAAGTCATGGGGGGAAGAACTTTCGTCGGCATTTTGACCACCGGTTTT
Organism: Planctomycetota bacterium; assembly: GCA_021795535.1. Next base: position 19 of record JAJYPG010000156.1, on the reverse strand, counting down.
GCCACGGCGGGAGCCGGTG